>JAFXAJ010000126.1 GCA_017517145.1 Ruminococcus sp. | reverse complement strand
GGGACGCTCTGCAAGAGAGAGCGTCCCCTAAAAAATATCTTATTGTAACTTTTTCGACAGACTGAGGGGCTGCCTTTGGCAGTCCTTATTATTTTTTTAATAGTTATACATTTTCGATAAACTCAACAATTGCAATGTGCGTTATTATAATGTATATTGCAATTGTTATTTATTTTTAAAATATGCATACCCCCTTGACAAACAGCTGAAAATAGTGTATAATGTGTAAAGTGATTTTTCATTACACCCGAAAGGCGGCTGTCTTATGGCGAAAGAGCTTAAATTTGTAATGCTTCTCGATTTCTACGGCGAGCTCCTTACCGAAAAACAGCGTGATGTCATGGAACTCTATTACTGCGAGGACTTGTCCCTCTCGGAAATAGGCAATCCGCTGGGTATCACAAGACAGGCTGTCCGCAGTTTCATAAAACGTGGGGAGGAAATTCTCCTCAATTATGAGGAAAAACTGGGATTTGCCGAAAGACTTGGCAAAATGCAGGAGTGCTTCAACAGCATCAGTTCTGCTGCCGCTATGGTTGAAAATGAAAATATCAGAAATAAAATCAACGCCGAAGTCGAAAAAGGACTGGAGCTTTTGATATAGGAGGCTGCTTATGGCATTCGAGGGACTTTCCGAAAAACTGAATAACGTCTTTAAAAAGCTGAAATCCAGAGGAAAGCTCACGGAAAAAGATGTCAAGGAGGCTATGCGTGAAGTTAAACTCGCTCTCCTTGAAGCCGATGTAAGCTACAAGGTTGTTAAGGATTTTGTGGCTAAGGTATCCGAAAGAGCTGTAGGCGAGGAAGTTCTCACCAGCCTTACACCTGCTCAGCAGGTAATCAAAATTGTTAACGATGAGCTCTGCGCTCTCATGGGCGAACGTAATTCAAGAATCAATTACGCTTCTAAACCTCCCACGGTTATCATGATGTGCGGACTTCAGGGATCAGGTAAAACCACCCATGCCGCAAAGCTTGCGAAAATGCTAAAAAAGGAAGGTCATCGTCCCCTCCTTGCTGCCTGCGATATTTATCGTCCTGCCGCTATAAATCAGCTTCAGGTTGTGGGCGCAAAGGCTGATGTAAAGGTCTTTGAAATGGGACAGATTGACCCCGTTATCATCGCTCAGAAAGCTCTTGCCCATGCAAAGGATTACGGACATGATATTCTTATCATCGACACCGCAGGTCGTCTGCACGTGGACGAGGCTCTCATGGATGAGCTGAAAAAAATAAAGGAGCTTACAACTCCTCACGAGATTATGCTCGTTGTTGACGCTATGACAGGTCAGGACGCTGTAAATGTTGCTAAGGCTTTTGATGATGCTGTAGGTATCACAGGCGTGCTCATGTCAAAGCTTGATTCCGATACACGAGGCGGTGCGGCGCTTTCCGTACTCTCCGTTACAGGCAAGCCTATTAAATTTGTTGGTATGGGCGAAAAACTCGACGATTTCGAGCAGTTCCACCCTGAGCGTATGGCTTCAAGAATCCTCGGTATGGGCGACGTTCTCACCCTTATCGAAAAAGCGGAAAATGTCATGTCACATCAGGAAGCTGAAAAGCTTACCAAGAAGTTCAAGGAGAATAAATTCGACATGAACGACTTACTGGACCAGATGAGACAGATTCGCAAAATGGGCAGTATGAAGTCAATTATCGGCATGATTCCCGGTGTGGGAAATAAGCTTGACGATATTGATATAGATGAAAACAGCTTTTTCAGAATTGAGGCTATCATCACATCCATGACAAAGGCGGAGCGTGAAAAACCTTCAATTATAAATCCTTCCAGAAAAAGACGTATCGCTGCCGGTTCGGGCAATAAAGTAGAGGATGTTAACCGTCTCCTGAAACAGTTTGAACAGATGCAGAAGATGATGAAGCAGTTCACAGGAAAAAGCGGTAAAATGAACCTGCGCAAGGCAAGAAAACAGATTGCAGGCATGAATTTTGACAAAATGACAGGTAAGGGCGGCGGAAATCTGCCTTTCTGATGATTTCACGGGGAAACCCTTGAATATACAAAAAATAATCATGTGGAGGTGAATATAAAATGGCAGTTAAAATCAGACTGAGAAGAATGGGTGCTAAGAAGGCTCCTTTCTATCGTGTTGTTGTTGCAGATTCCAGATACCCCAGAGACGGTAGATTCGTTGAGGAAATCGGATACTACGATCCTACAAAGGAGCCCTCTGTTATCAAGATTGACGGAGATAAGGCTAAGAGCTGGATCGCTAAGGGTGCACAGCCTACAGACACAGTAAAGGTACTTCTTAAGAAGGAAGGTATCCTTTAATCAATAAGCTGAGGGGGAGCGTGGACGTTTGTCCAATGCTCCTGATTCCGAAGCTATGGAGGACTTATGAAAGACTTACTTTATGCAATTGCAGCAGGCCTTGTCGAGGATAAGTCTGCTATTACCATAAAAGAAGATGAGCCTGACGAGGAGGGCGTTATTAACTTTCGTCTGTCAGTAGCTCCCGATGACATGGGACGTGTTATCGGCAAACAGGGCAGAATTGCCAAGGCACTGAGAACTATTATGAGAGCCGGCGCTGCAAAGCAGGAACTCAAGGTTACAGTTACAATAGAATAAAGTGCGTAAAGGACTGCTTTTAGCAGTCCTTTGATTTTAGAGATGCCATTTATATATTCAAGAATTACACACATAAAATTTCCTTAATATATTGCTTTTTATGCAAATATATGCTATAATTAAGCGTCGAAACCTTACAGGAGGTCGTTTGTATGGAAAATATTGTAAGTCTTAAAAATATTATCGTTGAATTTGAGGACGGCGAGCAGATTCTCAAAAATATCAGCCTTGATATTAAAGACAAGGAATTTGTCACATTCCTCGGCCCGTCAGGCTGCGGAAAAACCACAACTCTCCGCATAATCGCAGGCTTTCTTGAGCCTAAAAGCGGCGATGTAATCTTTGACGGAAAACGTATCAATGATGTTCCCCCACATAAGAGAAACGTCAATACCGTTTTCCAAAGATATGCTCTTTTCCCTCATCTCAACGTCTACGAAAATATCGCTTTCGGACTTCGTGTGAAAAAAGTTCCCGAAAAGGAAATTGTCCGCCGTGTGGGAGAAATGCTGGAGCTTGTCAATCTTATGGGCTACGAAAAACGTACCGTAAACCGCCTTTCAGGAGGTCAGCAGCAGCGTGTTGCTATTGCCCGTGCCCTTGTAAATCATCCGAAAGTTCTTCTTCTGGATGAGCCTCTGGGTGCCCTTGACCTGAAACTGCGTAAGGAAATGCAGATTGAACTGCGTAAAATTCAACAGGAGCTTGAACTCACTTTTGTCTATGTTACTCATGACCAGGAGGAAGCCCTCACCATGAGCGACAGCATAGTTGTTATGAATAACGGTTCTATACAGCAGATAGGTTCTCCTACAGATATTTACAATGAGCCTGTAAATGCCTTTGTTGCGGACTTTATCGGTGAAAGCAATATACTCAACGGCTCCATGCTCCGTGACTGCCTTGTGGAATTCAACGGCAGACAGTTTGAATGTGTTGATAAAGGCTTCGGCAAAAATGAAACTGTTGATGTGGTTATCCGCCCCGAAGATGTGAAGATTGTTCCTGCTGCTTCTGCAAAGCTGACGGGAATCGTTGAATCTGTCGTGTTCAAGGGCGTTCACTACGAAATGATTATAGACGGCGTTGACCACAAATGGACGGTACATTCCACTAAGGCGGAAGCAGCCGGAACTATGGTGGGACTTGCCTTTGACCCCTTTGATATTCATATCATGAAGAAATCGGAGGAATAACCATGAAGCTTAAATATTTTTCCGCACCCTATCTCGTGTGGATGGTGGTATTTATCGTAGTTCCCCTGCTGATGATCGGCTTTTTTGCTTTCACCAACGAGGACGGACAATTCACCATGAAGTATATTTCCGATGTGGGACAGTACGCAAATATTTTCGTCCGTTCTATATGGCTTTCTCTGATAGCTACGGCGATATGCCTTGTAATTGCCTATCCCGTGGCATTTATCCTGTCAAGAATGGAGAAGCATAAGCAGGGAACTATGCTCATGATTGTTATGCTTCCCATGTGGATGAATTTCCTCCTCCGCACTTATGCGTGGATGACTCTGCTTGGCAATAACGGAATTATAAATCATCTTCTCGGCATGGTCGGACTTGGACCGTTCAAACTGATAAATACATCGGGAGCTGTTGTTCTTGGCATGGTTTACAACTATCTGCCCTTTATGATTCTCCCCCTCTACTCTGTTATGGAGAAAATTGACAACAGTATGTTTGAGGCGGCGGAGGACTTGGGATGCAGCTATTTCCAGACGCTTTTCCGTGTTATTGTGCCTCTCAGCGTTCCCGGAATTACTTCGGGAATCACAATGGTTTTCGTTCCTGCAATTTCCACCTTTATTATTTCCCGTATGCTTGGAGGCGGCTCAAATCTGCTCATCGGTGACCTGATTGAAATGCAGTTTCTTGGAAATGCCTATAATCCCCATTTAGGTGCGGCAATATCCCTTGTACTCATGGTGATAATTCTCGTGATTATGACAGTTATGAACCAGTTTGACCCTGACGATCAGGTGCTTATGTAGGAGGTGCGGAATGAAAAAATTAGGTAAGATTTATCTTGGACTTGTCCTCTTTTTCCTGTATATTCCTATATTTGTGCTGATTGTGTTCTCATTCAACGAGACAAAGAGCCGAAGCGTTTTCAGCGGATTTACTTTTGATTGGTATATACGGCTTTTCAACAACAGAATTATTATATCCTCGCTGATAAATACTATAATTATCGCCTGTCTTTCCAGCGTTCTCTCAACAGTGCTTGGAACTTTTGCGGCAATCGGTATTAACAGCATGAAAAAAGTGCCGAAAACAGTTGTTATGAATGTGACAAATATGCCGATTATCAACCCCGAAATCGTCACAGGTGTATCTCTGATGCTGCTTTTTGTATTTTTTGCGGCACGTATGAATCTGGAATTCGGCTTTGTTACGCTGCTTATTGCGCATATTACGTTTAATGTGCCTTATGTTATTCTCAACGTCATGCCGAAATTCAACCAAATGGACCCTCATATCTACGAGGCGGCGCAGGATCTGGGATGCAGTCCTTTTCAGGCATTCCGCAAGGTTGTACTCCCTGAGATTATGCCGGGTGTTATCAGCGGTTTTCTCATGTCATTCACCTATTCCCTTGATGATTTTGTAATCAGCTATTTCACCAGCGGTTCAACATCACAGACGCTGCCAATAACGATATATTCGATGACAAGGCGAAAGGTATCCCCTGAAATCAACGCCCTTTCAACACTGATATTCATTACCGTTGTGATTATTCTTATCGTGAAGAATATCATTGAGAAAAAGGCGCTGAAAAAGGCAGGAAAAATCTGAATAGAACAATAGGTTGGGATTCCAAAGGGCACTGCCCTTTGGCAGAGTCCAGAGACAGAGTCTCTGGCAGGGTGTGGGACAGCGTCCCGCATAGCGTTCAAGCGCCCTGCAAGGGGTGAATTTTCAAACAGTCCTGTGGACTGTTTGAAAAGAGGGGACGCTCTGCAAGAGAGAGCGTCCCTTTTAGTTTTCACACGTGCTCTAACACTTATATAATTCCCGACTGAAGGCTATAAGCTCAAAATAAAAATATGGAGTTGAAAATGAAAAAAATATTTTCTTTAATTTCTGCGGCGATATTGAGTATGTCCATGCTTGCTTCATGCGCTGAAAATGAAGATTCCGCCGAGGAAACAGAGGAGGAATCCGTTCAGCAGACGCTCACTGTTGCCGATACCGAATATTATACCCGATTCAAGGATAAAGGTATATCAATTAATGTTTACAACTGGGGAGAATATATATCTACAGGTGCGGACGAGGGTACTCTCGATGTCAACGGCGAATTTGAAAAACTGACGGGCATCAAGGTAAACTACACCAACTTCGCCACCAATGAGGAGCTGTACGCTAAATTAAAGGGCGGTGCTGCTTCTTATGATGTTATAATTCCCTCTGATTACATGATAAGCAAGATGATTAATGAGGATATGATTCAGCCCCTTGATTTTGATAATATCCCCAATTTCAGCTATATCATGGAGAATTTCCACAATCAGGACTATGACCCCGAAAATGCCTATTCCGTCCCCTACACATGGGGAACTGTAGGTATAATCTACGACACAACCATGATTGACATGGCGGCGGAGGACATTGACTGGGATTTGCTCTGGAATGAGGACTATGCAGACCAGATTCTCATGTTTGACAATCCCCGTGACGCTTTCGCAATTGCCGAAATTATGCTGGGATATTCCATTAACACGGAAAATGAGGAGGAGCTGCGCCATGCTGCGGCAAAGCTTCTCTCCCAGAAAAAGAACGTGCAGGCTTATGTCATGGACGAGGTTTTCGACAAAATGGGGGCCGGGGATGCTCTTATAGCTCCCTACTATGCAGGAGATGCACTGACTATCATGGAGGATAACGAGGATTTAGGCTTTGTTGTGCCGAAAAGCGGAACGAATCTTTTTATTGACGCTATGTGTGTTCCCACGAATGCCAGACAGAAAGAGGCTGCGGAAATGTACATCAATTTCATGTGCGAGCCTGACATAGCCTATTCAAATATTGACTATATATGCTATTCTACGCCCCATCAGGCAGCTTACGAGATGCTTGACGAGGAGGTTCAGCAGAGCCATATTTCCTATCCCGATCAGGATTTCATCCGTGACAAGACCACCGTTTTCGTCAATCTTTCTGACGAGGCAAATCAGCTTATGCAGGATTTGTGGACGGAGATGAAATCTGCCGAGGACGAAACGGCGAATCGCTGGATTGTGCCTGTATTCCTTGTGTTCTGCATACTGCTCATGGCATTTGTGCTCATAAAACGACACATTAAAAAGAAAAAAGACATTTTTTAACAGCGATTCAACGCTTCGTCAAAACAACAGAAAAAACAGCTTTAGTTTGTGCAAGATGTACATTTAATTATAAAATGTCACATAACACTTGAAAAGTTTCAGATTTTATAGTATAATATAAAGGATAATAAAATAGGGAAGAATGGCTTTTTTACGGCGGATTCTGCACACCGCCGCAGCCTGTCCCGAAAAGGAGGAACAACATTGATTAAAGCATCCGCTGTCAGCAAAAAGCCGGTTTATGCCGCTGCTTACGAGCCGGCAAGGTATGTTAAATTCAAGCCGCTGTACTACATTGCAGCTTTCTTCATACCTGTACTGCTGACTTTTATCGGCTACGCAATCTTCGGAGTTTATCCCTTCGGAGAGCGCTCTGTACTGACTCTTGACCTTAACGGTCAGTACGTTTACTATTTTGAAAATATCCGCCGCTGCTTCTGGGAGGGAGAAAGCTTCCTTTACAGCTGGGCACGAAATCTTTCCGGCGGCTATCAAGGCGTTATAGGTTACTATCTCGCCAGTCCGTTTACTTTTATAGTCATATTCATGCCCCGTGACCTTATTATTGAAGCACTTATGATTATGCAGCTCTGTAAGGTCGGTGCCTGCGGTGTGACATTCTGCGCTTATGCACAGAACTCCAAAAACGTTAAGCCCTTACAGTCGGTGATTTTCTCCACTATGTATGCTCTTATGGCTTACGTTTCAATTCAGCTTATTGACCCCATGTGGATTGACGGTCCTATTTTCCTGCCCCTTATCATACTTGGCGTTGAGTATCTTGTAGATGACGGCAGAAAAATCAACTATATCATTCCCCTTGCGATTATGTTCATCGCAAACTTCTACATCGGCTTCATGATTGCTATTTTCGTGGCTGTTTACTTTGTGTACTACCTTTTCTTCGGCGCAAAGAGAAAGTTCAAGGGAGTAGGCGACTATGCCATGGTATGCGGCAGAATGGTTCTCGCTACGGGAGTTGTCCTCATGTGCAGCTATATCATGATTATGCCTGTGTACAATGCCCTTGCTCTGGGTAAGTTTGACTTCTCCGAGCCTGATTACAGCATGAAAACAATGTTCAATCCTATTGAGCTGCTTCCTACGCTGTTCCCAAATCAGTACTACTCTGTAAACGTTGACGAGGGTACAAGAATGTACGGCAGACCTGAAATCTACTGCGGTGTGCTTTCATTCGTTCTCTGCATCCTCTACTTCTTCAACACAAAAATCAAAATCAACCGCAAAATCGGTTATGGTCTGCTGATGTTCATCATGTTCTTCAGTATGTGGATTAAGCCCCTTAATATGATGTGGCATGGCGGACAGGACCCCAACTGGCTTCCCTACCGCTACAGCTTCCTCGTATCGTTCCTTATTGTTGCTATGGCTGCAGAGACATTCTCCAAGCTTGATGGCTACAAGATGAGCGTGAAAGCTCCTATCGGCGCTTTTGCAGGTATAGCTGTTCTCGCATTTATATTTGACGCACTGAAAGAAACCTTCAACTACAACGAGGAGGATTACAAGTACGTTGCTATCGGTCCTTACAAGGAGAATGTAACAATCAACGGCGAATCTGTTGACCATATTTTCCTCGGCACGCTTATTTTCGGCGTATTCCTTGCAGCAGTATATCTCACCTTTGCTTATCTCATCAGCCACGTAAAGACTCAGAAGTCACGCAATATCATTTCTGTGTTCCTTGCTTGTCTGGTATTCTTTGAAGCAGGCTACAACTTCTTCGACACTGTATACAAGATTGATAAGGAAGTTTACTATTCTTCAAGAGGCTCATACAGCGAGATTATGTCTGCTCCCGATGTTATGGAAGATTTAGAGGCTATCGACGACGGCTTCTACCGTGCTGAAAAGACCTACTTCCGTAACGTTAACGACAATCAGGCTTACGGCTTAAAGGGTATTTCACATTCAAGCTCTGTTATGAATGCGAGAATCCTCCGATTCATTGAAACTCTTGGATATACCACAAAGAGCTATGAAACAAGATATGACGGAAATACTCCCCTTGCGGATTCACTGCTGGGTATCAAGTATGTTCTTGACGACCCCTCACTCCGTTCAGAGGATGACGTAAGAACTCTCCTCAGCTCCTACTATAAAAAGGTAGGCGAAACTTCTGTTAAAAAGGAAGGCGGCAAGGAGAACAAAATTGACATTTACGAGAATCCCGATGCACTTCCTATCGTATTCATGGCTGATGATGATATTCTTTGTCTCAGCTTCCTCGGAAATGACAACCCCTTCAACAGCATGAACAACTTCCTCAGTTCAATGACAGGAAGTACAACAGACTATACAGCTCTCAATCCTGAATCTTACTTCTATCGTCTTAACTTCGACCCTGTAAATGACGTTGAGCTTAACGAATGTACAGTAAGAGACTATGCAGGACAGTACTGCTATGACGCTCTGCCCAATGCGGTTGACCCCACTGTAAGAGTTCATTTCACTTCACAGAGCGAGGACAACCTCTATATGTTCCTCAAGTCGGACAACCAGAAGAAGTGCAATCTCTGGCTTTCTACAACAAAGAATGAATCAGGACAGTTTGAAGATTTCAAGAGCCTTGGTTCATACTATGACGGCTATGACTATTGTATCGTTGACCTCGGTTCATATCCCGTAGGTACTGAAATTGAACTTCGTATGACAATTATCCAGCAGGATAAGACAGGCGCAAACGAGTTCATCATGGTTAAGGACTATCAGCTTTACTACTTCGACTATGATCTTTTCCACGAGAGAATCCAGCAGCTCAAGGAATCTCCTCTTGTTCTCGATATGGACAAGACTAAGGATAACCGCATTGTAGGTGAGGTTGACGTAGAGGACGGACAGATTCTCTATACTTCAATTCCCTACGAGCCGGGCTGGAAAATCAAGGTTGACGGCAAGGTTATGGAGGAGCAGTTCACAGAGAGCACCGACTCCGCAGGAAGCAGCCTTATGGTAAATAATACCGACGGCAAGGACGGCGTAGTATGTATACTCAACGCTATGATTGGCCTCAGACTGCCTGCTGGTCATCACAAGATTGAAATGACTTATTCACCTCCCGGATTCAACGCAGGTATCGTTATGCTTATTCTGGGAATCACCGTAGTAATTTTCTTCTGGTACTACGACAGAAAGAACAACCCTGCACTGCTTGCTAAGGCTGAGGCTAAGGCAAACTGGAAAAAGGGAATCTACACTGTAATTGAGCCTGGCTCTGAAACTGAAACAGCTGAAAAGAAGCCTGTGGAAATTATAAAATCCAAGGGCGCTCCCAAGAAAACAGAAGCTGCCGAGGAAACAAAGGCTGCTGAAACGGCTGAGGAGAAGAAGTCAGAGGAGAAATCCGAAGAAAAATCTCAGCCCGAAAAGAAAGAAAATAATAACAGCAATAATAACAAGAATAAGAATAACAGCAATAAAAACAAGAAGAAAAACAAGAAATAATTGATCAAAAGGGGGACGTAAAGCGATCCCCCTTAATTTTATAATTCCCCCTTGACAACTGCGTGAAAATGTGTTAAAATTAATGTATAGCTTAAATCTGTGATGAGGAAGGCTGTATCCGCTGCGATTTTTTCAGAGAGCCGTTGTTGCTGTGATGCGGTAAAATCAAGGATATATGCACACCGCCTCGGAGTGCGTCTAATAAACGACGGCTGACTTCCGTTATAAAGTTCTAAAGTTGCGTATGTACGCATAAATCAGGGTGGAACCACGGTGTATTATCGTCCCTTGTGCCTTTCGGCATGAGGGACTTTTTTGTTTGTACGAAAAGAGGTGAAATAATGAGCAATATAAAATACAACAGCGAACAGGAAGCCTTTGAACTGCCCTATAAGCTGTGGAATAAAACCCAGCTTATCCGCTTTTATACCGATTCTGAGGAAAGTATCACTGATAATATCAGAAATGTGGCTATGCTTCTGGAACAGATAAACGGCGGCAAAAAGAAAATTGCTGAGCTTATCGCCGCAGAAGGTCTTTACAGGGGAACTGTGGATTTTCTGAAAAAAGTTATCAGAATAGATGACATATATGCGGATATTGACGAGGACGGCATAACATTCTGTTTTACCGTGTCCAGCGAGGACGGATATATGGAACCTCAGGCAATTGAATTGTATGACGAGGAATTTGAAATTGTGGGTAATGCATTTTAAATAAAGGAGAAATAAAAAATGATTAAGTTAACTTTAAAGGACGGCAGCATAAGAGAAATCGAAGCTGCATCATCTGCTGCTGAAATTGTAAAAGGTATTGGCATGGGGCTTTATAAGGCTGCCTGCTGCGTAAAAATTAACGGCGAGGTTAAAGACCTGCGTACTGTTATCGACAGCGACTGCGAATTTGAAGTTTGCACATTTGATACAATTGAGGGTAAAAAGACATTCTGGCATACAGCGTCCCATATCCTTGCACAGGCTGTAAAAAGACTTTACCCCGAAGCCAAGCTTGCTATCGGACCTGCTATCGACAACGGCTTTTACTATGACTTTGACGTTGAAAAGCCTTTCACACAGGAAGAACTTGAAAAAATTGAAGCTGAAATGAAGAAAATCGTCAAGGAGGGTATTGCTTTAGAGCAGTACGAAATGGCTCCTGCTGACGCTATTGCTGCTCTCAAAGAGGCTGGCGAAATCTACAAGGTTGAACTTTGCGAGGAACACGCTGACAAGGGTGAGCCTATTTCTTTCTACAAGCAGGGAGAATTTTCTGACCTCTGCGCAGGCCCTCACCTTATGACAACTGCTCCTGTAAAGGCTTTCAAGCTTCTTTCATGCACAGGCGCTTACTGGAGAGGCTCTGAGAAAAACAAGATGCTTTCACGTATCTACGCTACAGCATATCCCAAGGCTGCTGACCTTGAAGCTGATATAAAACAGCGTGAGGAAGCTAAACTCCGTGACCACAACAAGCTTGGACGTGAGCTTGAATTCTTCACAACAGTTGACTGCATCGGTCAGGGACTTCCCATACTTCTCCCAAAGGGTGCAAGAGTTATTCAGCTTCTCCAGCGCTGGATTGAGGACGAGGAGCAGAAGCGTGGCTATCTCCTTACAAAAACTCCCCTGCTTGCAAAGCGTGACCTTTACAGAATTTCAGGTCACTGGGACCACTACCTTGACGGTATGTTCATTCTGGGCGACCCCTACGATGAGGAAAAGGAATGTTTCGCACTCCGTCCTATGACTTGTCCTTTCCAATATCAGGTATTCCTCAACAGACAGCGTTCTTACCGTGACCTGCCTATGCGTCTGGGCGAGACTTCAACACTTTTCCGTAAGGAAGATTCAGGAGAAATGCATGGTCTTATCCGTGTAAGACAGTTTACAATTTCTGAGGGACATCTGGTGCTCCGTCCTGAACAGCTTGAAGAAGAATTCAAGGGCTGTCTGGAGCTTGCAAAATATGTTCTTGATACCGTTGGTATGCTTGAAGATTGTACATTCCGTTTCTCTCAGTGGGACCCTGCAAATCCCAAGAACAAGTACGAGGGTACAGCAGAGCAGTGGAATGAAGCGCAGACAATCATGGGTAAAATCCTTGATAATCTGGGTGTTGACTACGAAATCGGCATTGACGAAGCTGCATTCTACGGACCTAAGCTTGATATTCAGTACAAGAACGTATACGGCAAGGAAGATACTATTGTTACAATTCAGATTGATATGCTTCTTGCTGAAAAGTTCGGCATGGAATATATTGACGTAGACGGCACAAAGAAGCGTCCTTACATCATTCACAGAACATCACTGGGATGCTACGAAAGAACACTTGCATATCTCATTGAGAAGTATGCAGGAGCGCTTCCTCTCTGGATGGCTCCTGAGCAGGTGAGAATCGTGCCTGTTGCAGATCGTCATCTTGACTACTGTAACGAGCTTATGGCAAAGCTTGAAGCTGCAAACATCAGATGTTCAATTGATGACAGAGCTGAAAAGGTTGGAAAGAAAATCCGTGACGCACGTCTTGAAAAGCTGCCTGTATGGATTACAGTTGGCGACAAGGAAGTTGAAAACGGCACAGTTTCCGTAACATCCCGCCGTGAGGGGGATTTAGGCTCTATGACTCAGGGCGAAATGCTTTCAAAGCTTCTTGATGATATTGCAAAGAAAGTAAGATGATTAATGCGTAATTATTAAGTAACTCCCTCGCATAAGAACTACGATAGAAGTACGAAAAGAACAGGTGGGTGTGAGCACTGCCCACTGTATGGGCGCATGATTTGCACCCTTACAGTAAAATAATCAATCGCAGGGACTGCTTTTAACAGTCCCTGCGATTTTTTTACTCAAAAAAATCCGACAGATATTATCTGCCGGAAAATGTTGAAAAAAATATATTTAATTCTGTATTTGCAGGCGGATAATATCTGCCCCTACATAAAACAACATACGTCAGTGGTTTTCCTTGATTGCCGCTTTTGCTCTGGAAACTATCGTCTTATCATTTTCATAAGAAAGTATATTGGAAGCGTAGGATATATCAACCCAGCGTATCTCCGCTATTTCATTTTCCTGCGGCTGAAAATCCACATTTTTCGCACGGGCAAGAAAATATACCACAACCTTCATTGTGTCCTTTTTCGGAGAATATGTAACTGTTTCCCTGAAAGTAGGGTCAATAATTACATCAATATTCGTTTCCTCTTTAATTTCACGGAGTGCTGTTTCAGCTTCCGATTCGCCGGCTTCCACGTGTCCTTTCGGGAATGACCAGTGACCGCTGTTTACGTGTTTTATCAGCAGAATCTCCGTATTTCCATGATATTTGCGATAAACAATAGCTCCGCATGATTTTTCGTGAAGCATGATTTTCCTTTCTATCCAACGGATGTGATGTACCGTAATACACCTTTTCGGTGTATTCACCATTCCTTTATATTATACCACATTTTTTTACTATTGTCTATAGGTTTTCTTGTATTTTTTGGAAGAATATAAAAAAATCCGCCTCATTATTTTCACAATGAAGCGGATACTTGTCAGTTGTCAAGTTCTTGGGGAATCACAACATCTTTGGCAATATTTTCGGGGAACGGTATAGTACCGGCAAGATTTGCACATCTTTCAGAGAGATAATCCATACAAACCTTTACGGGACGATTATTCTCGCTGGACTTTTTGCAAATCATAATATCGACAGTTCTCATGACAGCGTCGCTGCATTTTACTGAAGTTATAGCACTTTTACCCTTGGGCATATTTCCGGAACCGGGAGCAGCCCACATATAAGAATCTGTAATTTTCTGAAGGAAAATCATTTTGCTTCCATTGTCCTGAACATATATACGTTTAAGATTCTTAGCTTCACATTCACAGTCGATATAATTTCTTTCAAAGCTTTTCATCTCGTCATCTGCATGAACAATTTCGGGATAATTTTCAAGATCAGCCAGTGATACCTCCTCACGGTCTGCAAGGGGATGCTCCGTAGACATGACAGGCTGCATCATGAATGAAATAAGAGGCCGAATGAAGAACCGACGGCTGCTCATCTGTTCGATATACACATCATACTGTGATTCAGGGATACGGATAATACCTATATCGGACTTCCCGCTGTTGACATCATCTATAGCCTTGTTTGTATTTGTCTCATAAAAACGCAGGGAAAGCTTGTCGTCCTTATCGAGCTCATTTACCCAATCGCCCAAAACTCCGGCAATATAAGCAGAACGAACAGCAGAAATTCTAAGGGTAATTCCCTCCTCCACACGATTAGTATAATCAGCCTCAAGACCGTGCATACTTTCGACAATATCCTTTGCACGGACGAGAAATTCCTCGCCTTCGGGGGTAAGAATCATACCATTCGGAGTACGCCAGAAAATCTGCATACCTATTTCAGTTTCAAGTTCTTTCAGTGCAATGCTTATATTTGGCTGAGCCTGATAGAGATTTTTTGCGGCGGCAGTGATACTGCCTGCCTGTGCAATGGCAATTATATATTCAAGCTGCTGCATTTTCATAAAAATTAACCTCGCTTAATCCAATATTACATAATATTATTATTATGATTATACCATATAAATTATAAATAATCAATAGTTTTAGATAAAATTTCACATAATTTTTTATTTTCTTGATTTAGTCGTAAAATATTATAACAAAAACCGCTGAGAATAATTAATTCTCAGCGGTTTTCATTTGGAGCTTGTGACAGGAATCGAACCTGCAACCTGCGGTTTACGATACCGCTGCACTACCTTTGTGCTACACAAGCAGATATTATCATACAATAATATTATACCACACAATCATAAAATTGTCAATATTATTTTTTAATATATAGGCGGATAATCCACACTCTTATTCTGTCAAAAAAAGTTATATAATGGAACATCTAAGATATTTTTAAAGGGACGCTCTATCTTGCAGAACGTCCCTAAATAAATTGTATTACTTATGGCTATTTTATGTTGTTTTGCGTGAGTGCTGCCCACATTAAACCGCTTCTTTGCCTTCAGTTTTAGCAGCTGCTTTGCTGTCAGGAACGCTTACCTTTTCAATATCAGCTCCTAACAGACGAAGCTTACCTTCCATACAGTCGTATCCACGCTCAATATGGAAAATATCCTCGATTTCAGTAACTCCGGAAGCTGCAAGTCCTGCAATAATAAGCGCCGCACCTGCTCTCAGGTCGCACGCCTTTACAGGAGCGCCCATAAGCTTTCCTGTGCCCTCGATAAGAGCAACCTTTCCGTTTACGGTAATATCCGCACCCATGCGTCTCAGTTCGTCAACATAGCCGAAACGCTGTTCCCAGATATTTTCGGTAATAATGCTTGTACCCTCTGCAAGTGTCAGCAGAGTTGCAATCTGTGACTGCATATCTGTAGGAAATCCGGGATGAGGCGCTGTCTTGATATTCGCTTTTACAAGAGGACCGTCAACCCATACTCTTATGCTGTCGTCATACTGCTCTATATTTACGCCGATTTTCTCCATTTTCTTTGTAATGGATTCAAGATGCTTCGGGATAACGTTCTTTATTACAGCGTCACCCTTAGTGGCAGCTATAGCCGCCATAAATGTACCTGCCTCAATCTGGTCAGGAATTACAGCGTATGTCGTACCATGCAGGCTTTCAACGCCTCTTATCTTGATAACGTCCGTACCTGCGCCCATAATATTTGCACCCATGGAATTGAGGAAATTCGCAAGGTCAACGATATGCGGCTCTTTTGCGGCATTTTCAATAACTGTCAGCCCTTCTGCCTTAACAGCGGCGAGCATGGCATTCATAGTTGCGCCAACGGTAACAACGTCAAAGAAAATGGGATTTCCTGTCAGCTTATCAGCAGTGAGGTCAATCATTCCCTGCGACAGGTTATACTCTGCACCAAGGGCAGAAAATGCCTTTAAATGCTGGTCAATGGGACGGTCGCCCAGAGGGCAGCCGCCGGGCATCGAAACTCTTGCCTTGTTGAATTTTCCCAGCAGTGCGCCGAGAAAATAATAAGAAGCTCTCATTTTTCTTGCTGTTTCGTATGGAACGCAGAAGCTGTGTATCGTTGTAGGATCAATACGATAGGAATTATTCCCCATTTCCATTATTTCTGCGCCCATCTCACGAAGTATGCGCAGGCAGATATTCACATCGCTGATAGTCGGTACATTTTCAATAACGCAGGGTTCATCTGAAAGTATGACGGCAGGAAGAATTGCAACGGCTGCATTTTTTGCGCCGCTGATAACGACTTCACCGGTAAGACGGCGGCCGCCCTTTATCACAAACTTATCCACTTTATTCTCTCCTTAATTTTGCAGTCAAAAGCACACTGCATATCTTTATTCTGCCACTGTTTCTGCTTCTGTGATTTCTTCTGTATTCTCTGTATTTTCTTCTATCTCTGTATTTTCTGTAGTTTCAGCGGATTCCTCAGATGTTTCCTCTGTACTCTCTGTATCCTCGGCATCTTCTCCGCTATAGTCGGAAATGTACCATTTAAGGTCGCTTCCGTCGTATTCCTCAATAGTTACGGATTCCATAATAACATCTGTAACAGGCTTATCCTCGGCATTTGTCTCCACATTCTGGATTTCAAATACAACATCAAGACCGTCGATAACCTGACCGAAAACAGTGTATCTTCCGTCAAGGTAGGGAACTCCGCCCTGTGTGCTGTAGATTTCCTTTACGGTGTCACGGAAATTATATCCGCTGAGTGCAAGGTCAGCAAAACCTGCATCGTCATAAACTTCGCCTGTAACAATATAGAACTGGCTGCCGTTTGTAGCAGTTGAGCCTGAGTTAGCGTAAGCAACAGCGCCTGCGGCATGGATAAGGTTGTAGTACTTACCGCCGTCAAAAGAACCGCCCCATGCGGATTCACCGCCTGCACCTGTACCATCGGGATCACCGCCCTGAATCATGAAATTGCTGATGATTCTGTGGAATGAAACGCCGTCATAGTAGCCTTCCTTTGCAAGTGAAACGAAGTTTTCAACAGCCTTGGGAGCATACTCAGGGAAAAGACGGAATTTTACTGTGCCGTAGTCCTTGAACTTGATAACAGCGATTTCGTCGCCATCTTCGGGAGCAGTATAGTTTACGGGAACAGCGTCAAGGGGATCTTCGTAGTCATAGTCGCTGAGACTCCACTTGATTTCCTCGCCGTTATATGTGGAAAGCTTTACGGATTCCATAACAACATCTTCCAGAATAGGCTTGTCAAAGGAATCTGTAGCCACGTACTGGATTTTGAAGATAACGTCAAGACCGTCGATAACCTGTCCGAAAACGGTATAATTTCCGTCAAGGAAGGGAGTACCGCCCTTTTCCTTGTAAATCTTTTTCTGATTCTCAGTAAATGTATAACCGTACTGTTCAAATTCAGAGAAAGTTTCGTCGTCAATATTCTGGTCGCCTGTAACGATGTAGAACTGGCTGCCGTTTGTAGATGTAGAACCGCTGTTTGCGTAAGCAAGAGCGCCTGTTACATGAGCGAGGGCAGGATTTACACCGCCGTCAAATTTACCGCCCCATGTGGATTCTCCGCCTGTACCGTCTCCGAGAGGATCACCGCCCTGAATCATGAAATCCTGAATGATTCTGTGGAAGGTCAGTCCGTTATAGTATCCGCTTTCAACAAGCTTTGTGAAGTTTTCGCAAGCCATTTCGGCATATTCAGGGAAAAGGCGAAGTTTTACTGTACCGTAGTCCTTGAAGTTAATTTCAACGATTGTGTCGCCCTTTTCGGGAGCAGTATAGTTCATAATTTCCACATTTTCAGCAGGCTTGACTGCTTCAGTTGCCTCCTGTGAGGAAGATGTGCTTCCGTCACCGCTTGTAGTATGTGTGGATTCGTCCTTATTGCAGGCTGTAAGCATTGAAGCGGCAGTGATTCCGCATACTGCAAGAGCAAGTAATTTTTTATTCATAAGATTTACCTCTTTTCAATGGGTCATAGTTTATACGGCTGTCATTAAGACAGCACAAAGCAAGCGGTACACTTCCACTAACTAACTAATTATACAACATATAAAGTCTTTTGTAAATAGTTTCGGCATATTTTTGGTAAATATATATGATACATCCATGCCAAATACTGTGAAATACGTTTACTTTTCAGCTGTATAGCTGTCAATACGAACGGAATTAATCATAATATTTTCTTTTGGCATTTTGTGAGTACCCGTATTATCGGTTTCAAGGGACGCAAGCTTCTCCACAACATCAAGCCCTTCGTAAGTCTGTCCGATAACTGTAAGCTGCTGGGAATAGTTTGGGATTCCGCCTTTTTCGATGAACGCTTCACCCAAAATTTTACTTGAAGATGCGGCGAGGAGGCTTTTTTTCTGATTTTCGTCAAATTCAAGAGTATTCACCACGGTAAAGCGACTGCCGTTGTAATATTTACCTCCGCCGAGGATTTTCTCCTTTGTGGTGCGCTCAACAGTTGTATTGAGAACGCAGACAGCACCCTTAAAAGGCCACAAATCCTGATGAAGCTCACGTTCAACGTGCTCATAATCTGCCGAAGAATCGACAATTTCTCCGTTTCGTTCCTTGCTTCCTGCCGCAAAAAATGCGCCGCTGTCGGAGTTGAAAACGTAAGTGTTGTCATAGTAGCCGTTTTCAGCAAGAGAAATGAAATTCTCCACAGCTTTCGGGGAATGTTCAGGATAGAGAACAAAGCGGAATTCTCCGAGAGTAGTGTCCACAATTGCAATTTTGTCGCCGTCCTTTGGTGCTTCAAGCTGAACAAGCTTCATTGTATCGGGATTAACTTCGATATACACGTTGTTTTTTCTCTGCTGTGCCTGAATCCAGAGCAGGGCAACAGTGAGAACACCCATAACTATGGTCAGGATAATTAACAATTTTGCAAGACCTTTATTTTTCATCAGAAATCCTCTTTCATATTTTTATCTATTATATATTATACCATTAATATTACAAAAATGTCAAGGCAGGAATAACAAAATGGAATTGTGCCTTAGTGTGTTGAAAAGTTAAAATCAGATATTTTAAGGGGCGCAATGCGCCCCTTTGCTTTTATTCTGTAAGAATTTTTCTGAGCATTACCATGTCAAAAATGTCAACGCAGAAATCTCCCGACAAATCGGCATTTTTCAACTGTTCTTCCGTCAGATTTTCAATTCCGAGAATATATTTCTGGAGAAGTACGCCGTCACAGACAGTCAGCACTCCGTCGTTGTTTACATCTCCTGTTTTCGCCTTTTCTACAACATTGAAATAAACGAAAATAAGAGGATAAACCTTTCCGCTGGAATCCTCAGCTTCAACACTGTAGATATATTTGCCGATTTTAAGCTTATCAAAAAGCATTTCGTTATTCAATTTGCCGGACATATCATAGTCAAGGCTGTTGGGATTATCCTCTACAACACAAACGGGAGTCATGCCGTCAACCTCGTAAATTCCGCCTGTTAAGCGTGTAATAGGCTGTTCAGAGCTTATAATTCCGCCGATGTCAAGGGGGTTGCCGTAGTAAACAGTTCCGGCAGGGTAAACAGGGTCAGCTATTGTCATTTTTGAAATTTTTTCAGGTTCTTCAACGTAGGGAGTGATATATTCCATAGAGCAGAATCCCGATATATCGCCAATTTTTACATGTGCCCACTTTCCATCAGCCTTTGTTACTTCCACCTTGTCCTTGGGGAAAATTTTGCCGATAACGTTGAAATCCGAGCTGTGACCGCTTCTCACATTGAGATATGTCGTGATATTTTTTGTTGTGTAAATTCCGCTGTATTCTTCGCTGCATTCACACTCCGCAGGCTTTTCGGGAGCTTCGGGAATTGCAGGAGTTTCAGGGACTTCAGGAATTTCAGGTGTTTCGGGTTCTTCAGGAATAATGGGGTCAGCAGGCATTTCAGGAGCCTGTCCCATAGAATATGTAAAATATGTCAGGGGGTCATAATAAGTGATAGCAGGATAGCCGCCTTCCAGTCTATCGCAGATTCCGTAGTGCAGATGATTGCCGTAGGAAGCCCCTGTATTGCCCACATAAGCAATGACATCGCCTGCTGAAACGGTCTGACCTGAACTGACAGCGGAGAAAAGACAATGAGCGTAGAATGTGTAAATTCCAAGGTTTTCATGGCGGAGAATCACAAGATTTCCATAGTCACCCATCCAGTCTGAGGATACACAAACACCGTCGGCAACAGCGTAAATGGGTGTATCCTGAGGGGCGGGGAGGTCAATGGCGTTGTGTCCGCTGAGTCCACCCTGATTGCGGTTAGGGTCAAAATATGTCGTAATCTCGGTATATTCCGAGGATAAGGGCCACAGTGCGGCAACTGCGGCATTTGTGCGGAGCGCCTCCGTCAGACTCGGAGGCATGATTGCCAACGAGAAGAGCAGAGAGCAGAAAAGGGTGAAGAGTTTTTTGATGTACATGATAATCATACCTCCATTTTTTGCACCGGTGGTGCGGATTATTTTTTCCGTCTTTCGACGGTTACTGACGCTTTTCGGCTGATTTTTATATAATTCCACATAATTTTCAACTGGTTGATTGATTGTATTTAAATTGTATAAAAATATCGCCTGTTTTAAGAAAATATATTAATATATTTAATTTAAAAGATTTAAATTTTAGGCAATACCATACAAACCAGTTTGAACTGATTTGTACAGTAATGCCAAATGATTGTATAATTAAGAATTATGAATTAAGAATTAAGAGAGAGGAGCGGTAATTTATTTAGTATTATCAGCTTTAAATGTATATAACGGTATCTCTACAATAATTCTTAATTCTGAATTATTCATTCTTAATTAGTAAGCCTTACCCCAGTAAACAGTATGCTGTGCAGGTTTGCCGCAGCATACGCATACGCCTGCGATTTTCTCCTGCACGAGGGGGATACAGCGTGAGCCTACGCCTGTTTTCTCCTTAACTTCGTCCTCACAGGCTTCTTCGCCGCACCACATAGCCTTTACGAAACCGTCGCCGTTCTTTTCGAGAGCTTCGATAATTTCGTCCATAGTGGAGCATGAATAAGTTTTATTTTCACGATTTTCAAGAGCCTTGTTGAACATACCGTCACGAGCCTCTGTCAGCTTCTGAGCAACAGCGGATTCAAGCTCGTCAAGGGATACTGTAACCTTTTCGCCGTTCCAGCGTGAAGCGATAACGCAGTTGCCTTCTTCGATGTCACGAGGTCCGATTTCCACACGAACAGGAACGCCCTTCATTTCGTACTCTGCGAACTTCCAGCCGGGGGAATTCTCGCTGTCGTCCAGTTTTACACGGATACCGGCAGCGGCCAGACGATCTTTCAGCTCGTTTGCCTTGTCAAGAACGCCCTCCTTGTGCTGCGCAATGGGGATAATAACAACCTGAACAGGTGCAATTGCAGGGGGAAGAACAAGTCCGTTGTCATCGCCGTGAGTCATGATAACTGCGCCGATAAGACGGGTTGTAACGCCCCAGCTTGTCTGATGAGGGAATACACGCTTGTTTTCCTTGTCGGTGTACTCAATGCCGAATGCCTGAGCGAAACCGTCGCCGAAATAGTGGGAAGTACCAGCTTGAAGCGCCTTGCCGTCGTGCATGAGAGCCTCAATAGCATAAGTTGAAACAGCGCCTGCGAACTTGTCGCTTTCGGTCTTTTTGCCCTTGATTACGGGCATTGCGAGGTAGTTTTCGCAGAAATCAGCATAGACATTAAGCATCTTTTCTGTTTCTTCGATAGCCTCCTCAGCAGTAGCGTGAATTGTGTGACCTTCCTGCCAGAGGAATTCTCTTGAACGGAGGAAAGGACGGGTAGTTTTTTCCCAGCGTACAACACTTACCCACTGATTATAGAGCTTAGGCAGGTCACGGTAGGAATGGATTATATTTGAATAGTGCTCGCAGAAAAGAGTTTCGGAAGTAGGACGAACACAAAGCCTGTCCTCCAGCTTTTCGCTGCCTCCGTGAGTAACCCATGCAACTTCGGGAGCAAAGCCCTCAACATGGTCTTTCTCTTTCTGGAGAAGGCTTTCGGGAATGAACATAGGCATACAAACATTTTCGTGACCTGTAGCCTTGAACATACCGTCGAGGATTGACTGGATATTTTCCCAGATAGCGTAACCGTAGGGACGGATTACCATACAGCCCTTTACGCTTGTATACTCAACCAGTTCAGCCTTTTTGCATATATCGGTATACCACTGTGCGAAATCCTCATCCATAGAGGTAATCGCAGTAACCATTTTTTTATCTTTAGCCATTAAAAAAATCCTTTCGTATGAAAATGCGGTTAAAACACTCCTTTTATTATTATAGCATTATTTTCATGCAATGTCAATTATACAATAGTTATAGTTTTGGTACAAAAAATTCACCTATTTTATAGGATTTATATACAAATTAACAGTGTTGCGTGTGGAATATGTCGGATTCTGAATATGTTTCTCCTTCTCCTTTGTTGACTTTCAGAAGTTTATGTGATATAATTTAATCATAAGAAGGAGGAGATATTATGATAAAAAAAATACTTAATAAATCAACCTGCGCTGACTGTAAAACCTGCTGTATTTTCGATTGCTACGATGTGTGGGAAACTCCTTTATTCGACAAAGAAACAGCAGATGTCGTAAAACTTACTGTTCCAACTGCGGAATTCGCACCAAAAGGCAATGGCTTTGTCCTAGATTTCGGGAAAATGTCCGCCTATGACCTTGTAAAATGCCCTGCGCTCAGCGACAGCGGCTGTATCCTCGGCGACAAAAAGCCTTTCGACTGCCGAATATGGCCTTTCCGAATTATGGAGCACGACGGACAACGAATTATAGCCGTTTCTTCCCTATGTACTGCCGTTTTTGAGCAGTCCCACGATAAGCTTAAAGATTTTCTCAAAAATGGATTGGCGGCGGAAATTTTCGCTTATGGCGAGAAATACCCCGAAGCAATTCACCCGTTATACGACAATTACACAATTCTTTTAACAGAGTCTGATATAAAATAAAATACTAATAGTATACATAAGAAAGGAGGATGTAACAATGAAAGTCGGCGTATCTACTGCCTGTATGTTCCCGAAACCCTTGGAAGAAAGCCTTTACCAGCTTGCAGTAAATGGTGTGGGATGTGTGGAATTATTTGTAAATACCCACTCAGAACTGCGAAAAAGCTTTGTTCACGGTCTATCAAAACTGATGCAGCGCTTTGATATGACTTGTCCCTCAGTTCACCCGTTCACCTGCGAAATTGAACCGCTGATGTTCTTTTCAGACTATGAACGCCGCATGACAGATGCTATGGAATATTACAAACTGTATTTTCAATTCATGAACATCGTAGGCGCTGACATCTTTGTTTTCCATGGTGGAAAAGGAGACAAGGGCAAGGAGCACTACTGCGAGCGATACTCGAAGCTTTACCGCCTTGGCAAGGAATTCGGCGTGACCGTTGCCGTTGAAAACGTCACACGCTGCCAAAGCCGTTCATCCGCCTTTATACGTGATATTTCCGCTATGTTAGGCGGAGAATTCGCATTTGTCCTCGACACTAAACAGGCTGTCAGAGCAGGTGAAACTCCCATGGCTTTTTTAGACGCTGCCGGCAAAAGTGTCGCCCATGTCCACATTAGCGACTCCGGCGAACTTGGCGACTGCCTGCCAATCGGCAAGGGAAACTTCCGTTTCAAGCCCTTTTTTGACAAGCTGAACAGTCTGAATCCTGATGCCAACGTGATTCTGGAGCTTTATCGAAACAGCTATAACAGTATTTCAGACCTGATTTCAAGTTATAACATTTTAGTGAATATGACGAAAATTCACACGTAACTTTGTTAGAATTGTCGTTTAATTTACAGATAATTGCTTTCCGTCGCCGTTATCACTGTAGACGAGTGACGCAACTGCTGTGCCGTCACAAACCAGAAGCTCCGCCAGCATACGGCTGTCGGAAGGGGAATAATTCCGTACCTCATAAACGTACAATTTCCCCGATTTTCCTGCATATTCACGCAGAGGCATACCCTGTCTGTCCTGCAATGCGGCATACTCGCTGTACTCCTCGGAGAAGTCGGCTGGAATCGTTATATCTTTAGACGAAATCTCCTCTACATCCCACCCATGAGATGCGAAATAGCTAATGCGTTCTGTTTCTGTAGATGCTGCAATCGATGTATTTTCGGGAATTTCCATTCCGTCCTTGTCGGGATTTATGAGGATAAATCCAATCATTGCTGTGGCTGCAATAAGTACAATTGAAATTAATTTTTTTGACATAACATGACCTCCAAAGCTTTTGATAATAGTATGAATCAGCTGCGGAGGTTTATTCCATTTCCATTGAAAGGTGAAAAAAATGCCTGTAATACGTCTTGATAAGTATATTTCCGAACGCTCTGACTACTCCCGAAGCCAAATTAAATCCCTTGCAGCATCAGGGAAAATCGTCGTTAACGGAGCAATCGTCAAAAAATCCGATACCAAAATTGATTTGGAGTCCGCTGCCGTTGAAGTCTGCGGAATTCCTGTTTCAGCCTCGAAATTCCGCTATATACTGTTGAATAAGCCCGATGGCTATGTCAGTTCTACCGAAGAACACGACGGCATCAGCGTCATGCAGCTAATCCCCCCTGAACTGCGTAAAAAAGGACTTTTTCCTGCGGGACGGCTGGACAAGGACTCCCTTGGTGCGCTGCTGATAACCGATGACGGCGAGCTTGCACATCGTATGCTGTCGCCTAAAAGCCATGTGCCGAAAATTTATCTTGTGAAACTTGACAGAAGTTTTGAAAGTAAATATATTGACATATTTGCTGATGGTATTAAACTTTCAAGCGGTGAAATATGTCTGCCTGCAAGGGTGAAAGCTGTTGAAAACTGCGATAAACTGGCTTTTATTGAGTTATTTGAAGGAAAATATCATCAGGTCAAGCGAATGTTTGCCGCTGTTGAAAATCATGTTGAAAAATTAATGAGATTATCCGTTGGAGGTCTGATTTTACCCGAAAATCTGGGGTTAGGACAGTGTATGGAATTATTGCACAAAGATGTTGAAAACTTGTTCTCACCACCCGATTTTGACCGTTTTTGTGCCGATTACGTTGGCTATTTTTCGGCATTTATGCTAAACAACCAATAGCAACTTTGTCAATTTAGTATCTTGAAATTTTTTTGAAAAAGTGGTATTATATTATTATAGCTGATATTGTGCTGAAATAGAAATACTGGTATCGGCAAGAAAAATGAACTGGAGGACAGGATTAAATGGCAGGCTTAACACTTAAAAATATTTATAAGAAATACCCCGGCGGTGTTGTTGCTGTTACAGATGTAAATTTGGAGATCAGAGATAAGGAATTTATCGTTCTCGTTGGACCTTCCGGATGCGGTAAGTCCACAACTCTCCGTATGATCGCAGGTCTTGAGGAGATTTCAGAGGGTGAGCTTTACATCGGCGACCGTCTCGTAAACGATATTGCTCCCAAGGACAGAGATATTGCAATGGTTTTCCAGAACTATGCGCTCTATCCTCACATGACTGTATTCGATAACATGGCTTTCGGACTCAAGCTCCGTAAAGTTCCCAAGGATGAAATCGAGAGAAAGGTTAACGAGGCTGCTAAGATTCTCGACCTTACACACCTTCTCGACAGAAAGCCTAAGGCTATGTCAGGTGGTCAGCGTCAGAGAGTTGCTCTCGGACGTTGTATCGTTCGTTCACCTAAGGTATTCCTCCTTGACGAGCCTCTCTCAAACCTCGACGCTAAGCTCCGTGCTCAGATGAGAACCGAGATTGCTAAGATTCACAAGAAGCTCGGTACAACATTTATCTACGTAACTCATGACCAGACTGAGGCTATGACAATGGGCGACAGAATCGTTTGTATGAAGGACGGTTTCGTTCAGCAGGTTGATACTCCTCAGAACCTCTACGAGAATCCCGTAAACAAGTTCGTTGCAGGATTCCTCGGTTCACCCCAGATGAACTTCATCGACGCTGTTCTTAAAGAAGAATACGGTCAGTTCATCGTTGAGTTCGGCTCAAAGGATACAAAGATGTCAAGAGGCGTTAGATACCAGATTATCGTTCCTGAGTCCAAGGTTAATGATGAGCTTCCTCATTACGTTGGCAGAGAGATTATCCTCGGTATCCGTCCTGAGTCTATCCACGATGAGGAAATGTACCTCTCTAATGCTACAACAGGCGTTATTGACGCTTATGTTGACATCACAGAAATGATGGGTGCTGAGACATACCTTTACCTCAATTGTGAAGGACACAACCTTACAGCAAGAGTTAGCCCCAGAACTACTGCAAAGCCCGGTGATGATATTAAGGTTGCTATCGATCCTAACAGAATTCACCTCTTTGACAAGGAAACAGAAAAGGCTATTGTTAACTGATATATTCACTTTTCATATTTATCCTTTCTTTCTACTGTTGTGTTTTACACACAGGCGAGAAACCGCAGATTTCTGCGGTTTTTTGCTTATTATTATGTTTTTTAGGAGAAGATTATGACCGAAATCAGAAAATATCTTGAATCAAAAAAAGAAGAAATGATTGCTTTTCTCGGCGAGCTGATCGCTGTAAGAAGCGTTGAGGGCACTCCAACTGCTGACTGTCCTTTTGGAGAAAAGTCCGCTGAAGCTCTGGAAATAATGCTGAAAAAATGCTCTGACTATGGTTTTTCCGTTGAAAATGTTGATAACTATGCAGGTTCAGCAGATTTAAATACCTTTGAACCTGCGCTGGGAATCCTCTCACATCTTGATGTAGTGCCTGAGGGAAGCGGCTGGACCAGCGATCCCTACGCTTTAAAACGTGAAAACGGAATCCTGACAGGCAGGGGAACTATCGACGACAAAGGCCCTGCAGTTGCATCTGTTTTCGCTATGAGAGCGCTGAAAGAGCTTAATATTCCCCTGAAAAAAGGCGTACGCCTGATTTTCGGAACTAATGAGGAAAACGGCGGAAATGACATTGAGCACTACTGTGAAAAGCACAAACTGCCCCCAATGGTGTTTACCCCCGACGGAGAATATCCTGTAATCAACGGCGAAAAAGGTATGCTGAGAATCTATTTTTCCGCAGAAAACAGCGAAAAAATGACAATCAAGGCTGGAGAAGTCATAAACGCCGTTCCCATGTCATGTGCTGTTGAAACAGAATCCGAAATGAAGCTTTACGAGGGAAAATCCGCCCATGCTTCTACTCCCGAAAAGGGCGAAAATGCAATTACAAAATTCCTTGCGGACTACGTTGGAAATTCAACAGTTCTCCGTAATCTGAGCAAAATCTTTCAACATGGCGATGTTGAGGGAAAGGCGATTTTCGGCGATATTTCGGCAGATTTCACTTGTGTAATCTCATTGTTGAATACTGTTGAAAAGTTGAATAAGAGCCGTATCGAAGGTGCGGTGGATGTGCGATTCCCCTTCGGCAGAACAAAGGCTGAAGTCAGCGAAATTATATGTAAAAAGCTTGAAAATGCAGGCGTAACCGTTGATAAATGCATGGGCGTTGAACCGCATTACACTGATGAAAACAGCGAATTTGTACAGTCCCTGAATCGTGTTTATGAACGTATTACAGGCAAAAAAGGCAGCTGCATCACTATTGGCGGCGGCACCTACGTTCACGAAATCGAAGGCGGCGTAGCTTTTGGCGCTGAATATGAGGGCGGCAGCGGAAATATGCACGGAGCAGATGAATTTATCACCGAGGAAAGTCTCCTGCTCAATGCAGAAATCATGGCTGAGGCTATCAAAGAAATCTGCGGTTAATACATTTTGTATAGTAAGAATCCCCACTGTTTCTGAGAAATCAGAATCAGCGGGGACTTTTTTCAACATTTCATTTTGAAAATGTTGAAAACTTATCTTCCGACAATTGTATCTGTAACAGTTGTTTCTGTGGAATCCTCGATATTTCCCGAAATATCGGTAGTTTCACGTTCACCGTCAAGACCGTCAACAATATCGTTTGCAGCATCGCCTACACCGTCAACAACATCATCAACAGCATTTTCTGCGCCGTCAATAGCATCATGTGCAAACTCATCCGCCGACATATCATCTCTGTCATCGTGATTTACTCTGTCGTCGGCATTGTTACCATAGTCATATTCCTCATAATGGTCTGTGCCATCAGGCTGATTTTCGTTATTTTCGCCGCATCCTGTCATAATCATAGGCATGGTTAAAATAATAGCGGCAGCTGATAAAAATTTTTTCATACAATATCAAATCCTTTGTTTTAATTTATTGCGGAAAGTTTTCCACAATACATTTTTTATTATTACCACCGTTTCCCCGATTATCCAACAAGTTTTTAACAATTTTGACCTTTTAAAACATCGGAAATACGTTGTTCTCCACACTCTCCACAGAGTTTTCAACAATTCAAGTTAGTATTCAACCCCTCTTTCAACACTCTGTTGAAAGTTTATCGACAGTTTAAGTGGAAAATTTTTGCACTTTCTTGCTGTGACAACTCCAATTATTTTGGCATATTATGTTGCGAGGTGATTCCCCTTGCTTCAAGAAATTATACTATCTGTTATTATTAGTATCGATACTTTCCTTGCTGCCGTCGCATATCGCTCCTGCGGCATCAGAATTCCCTTTGGCTCGGCGCTGGTAATAAGCTTCATGAGTGCACTTTTTCTCGGCATTTCTCTTGCCCTTGCCGCCCTGCTCAGCAATACAATCCCTGATAAAATTTACGCTGTCACAGGCTTAATTATCCCTTTGTCTATGGGCATTTCCACGATTTACAAGAGCCTTGTCCGCAATCTTGTCCGCCGTCTTTCTCAACGGGGAGAGCTATTTCTCCACACCCGAAACAGCGGCATTGTAATAAAGCTTTATCTTGACGATACCGCCGCCGATGTGGATAATTCCAAGGTTCTTACGCCCTCAGAGGCTGCTGCCCTCGCCATTGGAAGTTCCCTTGACTCACTGTGCATGGGATTAAGTCTTGGCAATAACTCAACAAATCCTTTCGCTGCGTCGTTTTTCACTCTTATTGTTGGAGCGTCAGCAATAATTTTTGGAGGATTTGCAGGAAAAAAAATTAGCAGAATGAATCATGATTTTTCTTGGGTTGGCGGTGCAGCATTAATTATTTTCGGCGTTTTTGAATTTATAAAATAAAATACTGCACAAATTCCTTTAGAGAATTATGTGCAGTATCACAAAAATTATACTTAAAGCGTACCTTTTCCGCCTATCGAAACATCTGCATAATGCTCCAGAACAAGACTTGCGTCAATTGCGTTAATAACTTCGTCACCGTTTACATCGGCGGCATATTTCTGGTTTTCCAAAAATATTGTTGGTTTGCCTGTGGATAATGCCGCATATTCCGCAAGAATATTGCTTGCATCTGAGGCATCAACTAAGTTATTTAAGTCCGTATCGCCGTTTTTCAGCGTATATTCAGTATTAAAACTTTCCACAAAGAACTGCTGATATTTACTATCCGTGACATTTATCGTGTGAGTCTGCGGAAATGGCTTATTATCAAAGATAGATCTCAGCTCAAGAGTGTACTGTCCTGCGGGAATATTATCGACTATTACGCCGCCTTCGTCGTGCATCTGCGGAGTTTCGATTCTGAATTCGTGCACCTTTCCGTAATAATTTTTAGCAGTACAATTACTATGCCATCCTCCGCCGTTATCGTCAGTGTAGTTAATACGGATTTCCGCAGCCATCTGGCGTGAGCCTTTTTCTACGTAAAACTCGACATTTCCTGCTGAACCGGGCATCGCAACAGTTACGCATGCACCGCTTGTTATAGTAATCATTCCCCAAGTATTTTTATTTCTTTTTCTAAGATTAAATATTTTATCTCTATACATGACCTTTCCGTCCTCGGTGAGGCTTGTTTCTTGCATATCCCAAAGAAATAAAAGGTCAAACAATTCTGTAACGTTCATCTTACACTTTATATATTCCGTTTTTTGATTTTGTAATTTCGGAGGATAAATAGGGTGATGAGGATTTGTGACCTCTGCAACACCTATTCGCAGTTCTTTGGTATCCTTTTTGGGTGCCCAGACCTTGAGACTTCCGAACATTTCGTTATTGTCGAAGTACTTTTTTGCGCCGTCTGCTCCCATTTTGTAGTAGCCTCTGGCATTGAAATTCTCCCACTTTTTATCAACGAAAATGCCGATTTTATTCGCAGGAATAGTGAATGCGGTCGTTTCCCCCTGCGGATATGAAAATACACGGTAATGATCGTAATAATCCTCTGATTCTTCAAGATAGTTAAGTGTAATACTATTATCGGGCGAATAATCATGCAGATTAGACAAGGTTTTTACCGGTTCTCCGCCTATCTCTTCATAATATGTCTCGGAAACATATCTCGGAACAAGGGGCGCAACAAGGTCAGCCAGATATTTTTCCGTTATCTGCCATTTATCGGCTTTTCTGATTCCTGACGAATTAAGCATAGAGAATTCATTTCCGTAATCATCTACAAAGCGCCCTACTTCAACACCTGCGGCGTTTTTCATCACAATTTCGTAATTGTATAGTCCCTGCCCTGTTTCGTCCAGAAAGACAAATTCCGCAAGATTTCTCTGATTGAGAAAAAGCGTCTGGCGCACAGGGTCTTCGTAAACGTCAAAAGAATCAGCCTTTTGCAAGGGATTTGCAGCTATGACAGCCGCCGTCATAACAGCTGTAACTACTGAAACAATTTTTTTAATCATATTTAGCCTCCTTGAAAAAAGGGACACGTTTTTGCCGTGTCCCTAAATTCTATAAATAATAACTTCCGGCGGATTAAACATCCTTAGCTTGCCTATGCCGGCAGATACAAGCAGCTTTTTTCCCGATATATCGTAAATTCCCTTGGAATATTGCGGAAATAACCGCCGTTCAGGTGATAGAATTCCCTTGCCGAAAAGCCGTACCACACCGCCGTGTATATGACCGCTGAATGTAAAATCTGCGCCCCAGTCAGCATAAATCTGCCCAAAAAGCGGATTATGTGCAAGCAGCAGGGTATTTTCACAGGGACATTCACCCAGAAAATTCTGCATTTCAGAAAGAGTAAAACCATCAAGATTTTTATATCCGCCGTCTTTTTTATACGTAGTGTAATTTTGCATAAGTCCGCAGATATAAAACTTCCTGCCCTTTACTTCGGCATATTCACCGCAGTTCACAAGCATTTTTGCATCTGTTCTGTCAACAGCTTCAAAGAATTCTCCAAGATTGTCATTGAGAAAGCTCTGCTCATGATTTCCCATGCACATATACACGGGCGCAACGAGGCACAAGTCACGCAAAAGCGTCTCAGCAGCGGAAAAATCCGTTTCTGTACGGGAGACATAATCCCCTGTGATAAATATAAAATCGGGATTTTCTGCCTTTGCAGCAGAGATAATCCGCCTGTTACGCCATGGCTTATTGCTGCGGTGACAGTCTGAAATATGAAGAATTTTCACATTGCCGCCCAGATTCTCATGCCGTCTGAACAGCACGAAAACATTTTCAAAAAGAGCATAAAAGACGGCAATTGTAATAAATAATAATACAAACAGTATAAATTTCATGGGCAGGATTATTCTTCATCCTCGTTCTCATCAGCTTCGATGACAACCTCGTTTTTCTCCTCCTCGGCAGCCTCAGCCTCTGCGGCTCTTATCTGCTCCTCGGTAAGCTGCTCAACCTTTTCAGTTTCTGCACTGTCGTCACGTTCTGTACGAGTAAACGCCACAACCTTAGCGCCCTCGCCAACACGCATCACACGGACACCCTTGGCGATTCTGCCCATAATACGTACATCCTCGGCATGGATTCGGATAATTATACCGTCGCTGGAAACGAGAATCACATCGTCCGTATCGTCAACAATCTTGATTCCGCATACGTGACCACGGATTTCATCAACCTTGTAGTTAGTCAGACCATAACCGCCACGGTTCTGGATTCGGTAGCTTTCAATTTCTGTACGCTTTCCGTAGCCATTCTCAGTAACAGTCAGCAGTGACGCACCTTCACGAACCTTTGCAATGCCTACAACATAGTCACCCTCACGCAGCTTTATCGCCTTTACACCGTGAGCTGCACGTGACAGCGCTCTGCCCTTTTCTTCCTCAATGCGGATTGCCATACCGTTTCGTGTAGCAACGAAAATCTGCTCGTTTCCGTTAGTCATGCGGCAGCCTGCAATTTCATCGCCCTCATCAAGACCAATTGCAATAAGTCCGTTTTTACGCACATTTTTGTAGAGAGAAAGATTGGTACGCTTGATTTTTCCGTTTTTCGTAACAATTGTGATAAATCTGTCGTCTCCGAAATCCTCGGTTTTCAGCATAGCCGTTACCTTTTCATTTTCCGTAAGAGGCAGGAGATTTATGAGATTATAGCCACGGGAAGCCTTTGAACCGTCGGGAATCTCGTAGCATTTCAGCTTGTACATAATTCCCTTGTTGGTGATAAAGAGAATATTATCGTGAGTTCCGCAGATAAACATTTCCTCTACGAAATCTTCCTCACGCTGTTTCATGCCTGTGATACCACGTCCGCCACGCTTCTGAGTCTTGTATTCAGCAACGGGCATACGCTTGATGTAGCCGTTATTTGTGAGTGTTACCACGCAATCCTCAACGGGGATAAGGTCCTCTATATCCACTTCTCCGCTGACTGATTCAATATCTGTACGGCGGTTGTCGCTGAATTTCTTACGTATTACGTTAAGGTCCTCCATAATAATCTGGTAAACACGGTTGACATCTGCGAGAATATCCTCCAAGTCTGAAATCTTAGTCAACAGACCGTACAATTCGTCGGTTATCTTCTGACGCTCCAGACCTGTGAGAGCACCAAGACGCATCTGAACAATAGCTTCCGCCTGATCCTCTGAAAGTCCCATCTGATGTTCAAGATGATGAATATTTGTCATGTCGTACTGTGCACGGTCAAGAAGTGCACTCATATCCACATCCTTGAAGCGCTCTATCATGCGCTCCTTAGCTTCGGGGATAGTCTTGCTGCTGCGGAGAATTGCAACAACCTCGTCAATATAATCTGCAGCAAGAATAAAGCCCTGTAAGATATGCGCTCTTTCAAGAGCCTTTCGCAGGTCAAAGCGTGTACGGCGCTGAATGACATCAACCTGAAAGTCAAGGTAATGGTTGAGCATTTCCTTGAGAGTAAGCACCTTAGGCTCGCCGTTTACAAGGGCAAGCATGATAATGCCAACTGTATCCTGCAATTTAGTCATAGCAAACAGCTTATTAAGAACAATTTCGGGTATAGCGTCCTTTTTCAGCTCAATAACGATACGCAGACCGTCCTTATCAGACTCGTCACGGAGGAAATAAATACCCTCCAGACGCTTATCCTTGCAAAGCTGATTGATATTTTTGAGAATAAGTGTTTTATTCACCATATAGGGAATTTCGTCAACTATGATACAGTTTCTTCCCTTGATTTCCTCGAAGTGAGTACGGCTGCGGAGAATAATCTTTCCTCGTCCTGTACCGTAGGCAGCACGTATTCCTGCCTTACCCATGACAATACCGCCTGTGGGGAAATCAGGTCCTTTGATATGCTCCATAAGCTGGTCAAGAGTGCAGTCGGGGTCATCAATAAGAAGCTGTAAAGCGTCTACAACCTCGCCCAGATTATGAGGAGGAATATTTGTCGCCATACCAACAGCAATACCTGTAGAACCGTTTACAAGCAGATTCGGGAATCTGGAGGGCAGTACAACAGGTTCTTTCAGTCGGTCGTCATAGTTTGGCATATAATCAACAGTTTCCTTGTTGATGTCCTGAAGCATATCCAGCGTCAGTTTAGCCATTTTAGCCTCGGTATAACGGTAGGCAGCCGCCTTATCGCCGTCGATAGAACCGAAGTTACCGTGACCGTCAACAAGGGGATAGCGAAGTGAAAAATCCTGTGCAAGTCTTACAAGAGCGTCATAAACCGAAGCGTCACCATGAGGGTGATAACGTCCCAGAACTGCACCGACAGTATCGGCACATTTTCTGTACGCTTTATCAGGAGTCAGACCGTTCTCGTGAAGCGTATAGAGAATACGTCTGTGAACAGGTTTCAGACCGTCCCTGACATCGGGAAGTGCTCTTGAAACTATAACCGACATTGCGTATTGCAGCATGGAATTTTCCATTTCGTCCACAAGGTCGGAATGTATAATTTTTGAATTATCGTTATATAACACGTTAAACCTCCTCTTAGAAATTAGAAATTAGAGATTAGAGGTTAGAATTGCCAATGATAAATTCGTCGTTATATATTACCCTCAGCAAATCTTAATTCTTAATTCATAATTCTTAATTGGATATATTTCGCATAATTTCCATTTCAGCGGAAGAAAAATCCGCTGTAGGAATAATATAATAAACCGATTTTCCATGTACAATCAGGAAAAATCCGTCCCCCTCAACTATTTCAGTTCCACTGTCAGCAGGAATAACTGTAGGTTCAATTTCCTCGTCATCCTCTGTGGGAACAGCAGCAATTTCAAATTCCTTTTCCCTTACGGTAAGGCGATATACAGGTGAATCCTCCTGCTGCAAGAGACTCTCAACAACGCTGTCACGGAGTTTCATGGGATTATACCAGCAGCGGAAAATCAGGGCAAAAGCCACAGCTATCACCAGATATGCCGCAAATCTCATGGCATTTCCAATATTTCCGAAAATAATTCCACACGCCATAACAACGGCAAGAACCAGATACAACACCATTTTCACGTATGACATGGGCATAATATATTTTTTTTGATATGCTCTTATACCCTGCCGCAGAATCGGCGCAGTATGGGAAAATTCCTTTACAAGCTTTATATTTTCTTCCATTTCCTGCCCTCGTTATATGTCAAGATTCTGGGCAAACTTTGCATTTTTCTCGATGAATTTTCTTCTCGGCTCAACCTTATCGCCCATGAGAATAGAGAATGTCTCGTCTGCTTTCAGAGCGTCCTCCATACCGATTTTTACGATAGTACGTCTTTCAGGGTCCATAGTAGTTTCCCAAAGCTGTTCAGGGTCCATCTCACCAAGACCTTTATAACGCTGAACATCAACCTTGTACTTGCCGTCCTCGGAAAGCTCGCTGATAAACTGGTCACGCTCCTCGTCTGAGAATGCGTATCGCTCCTTTTTGCCTCGCCATACCTTGAACAGGGGAGGCTGTGCGATATAAACGTTTCCGTTTGAGATAAGAGGACGCATATAGCGGAAGAAAAATGTCAGCAGCAGAGTTCTGATATGCATACCGTCAACGTCGGCATCCGCCATAATAATAACTTTTCCGTAGCGGAGTTTTTCAATGTCAAATTCCTCGCCTATGCCTGTACCGAGAGCTGTAACCACGGGAGCAAGCTTCTCGTTGCTGTAAATCTTGTCAAGACGGGCTTTTTCCACGTTGAGCATTTTTCCCCAGAGAGAGAGAATAGCCTGATATTTTCTGTCACGGCCCTGCTTTGCAGAACCGCCCGCAGAGTCTCCCTCTACGATATAAATTTCAGTATATCTTGCGTCACGCTCGGCACAATCTGCCAGTTTTTCGGGCATTGAAGCATTTCCGAAAGCATTTTTCTTACGCTCGGCATCTCGTGCACGTTTTGCAGCTTCACGGGCTTTCAGTGCAGAGAGTGCCTTTTCAAAGATAGCCTTTGCAGTTTCTGGATTTTCCTCAAGGAAATTCATCAGCTTTTCCTGCACAAGCTTTTCAACAAAAGGCTTTACTTCGGGATTTCCAAGACGACCCTTAGTCTGTCCCTCAAATTCACATTCGGTAAGCTTTACGGAGATAATAGCGGTAAGTCCTTCACGAACGTCATCGCCGCTGAGCTTTTCCTTGTCCTTGAGCAGACCCATTTTTTTACCATAGTCGTTTATAACCTTGGTAAGGGCATTTTTAAAACCTGTTTCATGGTATCCGCCGTCTTTGGTATGGATATTATTTGCAAATGAGAGAATAATCTCATTGTAGCTGTCGTTGTACTGGAGGGCAATTTCCGCAAAGGAATCCCCCTGCATACCCGAAACATAAATAACATTCTCGCTAAGGGGAATATATCCTCTTGTTTCATGTATATGCTCCACAAACTGACGGATACCGCCCTCGTAGTGGAGAGTTTCGGATTTTATATCATTTTCGTCACGCAGGTCAGAAAAGGTAATTTTTATACCTGCGTTGAGAAAAGCCTGTTCACGGAGTCTTTTCAGCAGCGTTTCAAAGTCGTAGACAGTCTGCTCAAAGATTTCACCGTCAGCCTTGAACATAACGCTTGTACCAGTTTCCGAGGTTTTGTCGATAACTTTCAGCTCCTCGTCATAGTGACCACGTTCAAAGCGCTGGAACCAGACATTTTCACCGTCCCTGACAGTGAGTTCAAGCCATTCCGAAAGGGCATTAACAACGGAAGCGCCGACGCCATGCAGACCGCCCGACACTTTATATCCGCCGCCGCCGAATTTTCCGCCTGCGTGGAGGATAGTATATACAACGGTAGCCGCAGAAATCCCCTCCTTCGGGTGAATACCAACAGGGATACCACGGCCGTTATCGGATACCCTGATAACATCTCCGGGGAGTATATCTACCTTTATTTCGGTGCAGAAGCCTGCAAGTGCCTCGTCAATAGAGTTATCAACGATTTCATATACAAGGTGGTGCAGACCGCTTGGTCCTGTAGAACCGATGTACATACCCGGTCTTTTTCTTACAGCTTCCAGTCCTTCCAGAATTTGTATATCATTTTCATCGTAATTATTATTCTGCTGACTCATGAGTACCTCCCGGTTTTTTTATTTAAGAATTCAGAATTATGAATTATTCTCTGAATTCTTTTGACGGACTGCCAGAGGCAGCCTCTGCTTAATTGAATTACGTGTTAATTATATCCTCCGCCCTTTTCAAGACGTTTTTTAAGGGTGCTTGCGGCAAGCTGAGAAATATAAACTCGCTTTTTTGTAATAACAAAAGTTTTCGGCAGCTCATAAGTGGCTAAAAACAGGCGTTTTTCCTTTTCAGCCTTATCGAGGAGCTTTTTTGTACAGCTTGTGACAGTGGTATTATCCATATCGAAAATCCCGATAATTTCACGGACATCCACTGAATAGTTATTGCCGATATGAAGATAAATAGTTTTATTCATCTGATTTTTCCTCTGTGAGTCTGCCGCCGTTCATACGCAGGATTTTTCCCTTTATATCGGGAAGAAGCGCACTTTCATTCGGAGTGGTGATAAACACCTGCATATTTCTGATTATATCGAAAACGAAACGCTGACGATTTTCGTCAAGTTCTCCCATAACGTCGTCTAAAAATACTACGGGAGCTTCCTTGCTGCGTTCCATAAAAATTTCCGCCTGAGCAAGCTTTATAACGAGAGCAGCGGATTTAATCTGTCCCTGCGAGCCGTACTCTTTGGCGCTGATGCCATTGATTTTCACATTTATTTCGTCACGGTTTACGCCTGAATGGGTAATTCCCGTGCGGATGTCGTAATCCTCCGTTTCACGGAGTTTGTTGAAATATTTTTCATAAGCAGCGGCATTACAGGGCTCATTGAAATCCTCCGCCTTGAAAACGTTTGATTTATACTCCAGTTCAAGCCTTTCTTTTCCGCCTGAAATAGCGGAATAAAGCTCTGAGCACACACCGTTGAGCTTTTTTATATAGCCGTCACGCATATAGGATATAAGCGCACCCTCATGAGCCGCCTGTTTGTCCCATATTTCGAGAATTGAGCTGTCGGAAGCCCCTTGAAGTATGGATTTCAGCAATGCATTGCGCTGATTCATGACAGCCTGATTTTTCGTGATATGCGCCACAAAGAGAGGATTCAGCTGAGAAGCCGCCATATCAATGAAATTACGCCGTTTTTCGGGCGCACCCTTTATAATTTCTACATCATCAGGGATAAAAGCAATACATTTGAAAACGTCAAACAAATTTCGTGTACCCTTTTGTTTCACGCCGTTTATGGTTATATTTTTGGTAATATTTGCCCCTTTTATCATCTCGTAGGTGATTTTCTGCTGACGAAAATTGTCATAAATCCCGATTTCAGAGGTAAAACGGCTTTTATCAAGGGCGATATAGTCCCTTTCCTTTGAGCCACGGAAGGATTTGCAGCCTGACATAATCCAGAGCGCTTCCAGCAGATTTGTTTTTCCCTGAGCATTAGCGCCCACGATAATGTTATAGTAAGTGTCAGGCACAAAGGAGATTTCAGACAGATTTTTAAATCCGTCTATTTTCACCTTAGTAATCAGCACACAGTTACCTCGTCACCGCCGACAATTTTCACGGTATCACCGGGGCGGATTTTTTTTCCACGCATGGTGCAGACCTCATCGTTGACGAGAACCTGACCGTCCTGAATAAGCATTTTTGCTTCGCCGCCGGAACCGACCATTGAGGCGAATTTCAGCAGAGCGTCAAGCTTTATAAATTCTGTTGTGATTTTAATTTCAGGCATACTTATCCTCCTCAATAATTAAAAATTATAAATTCGAACCGTTAGCTTAAAAAATTAAAAGCTATTGGCTCTCAATTTTTTAACTGAATAGGCATTACAAGGAAAATATAGTTTTCACCCATGGGAGGAAGAATTTCAATAACCTTCATTGCGCCGTTAAGACGGATTCTCACCTTGTCGCCCTCGGCAGCCTTGAGCGCTTCGAGAACAAGACGGTTATTGAAACCGATTGTCACAGCTTCTCCCGAAATATCGGCAGAAATTGCATCATTTACCTTTCCGATACTCGTTTTGCAGTTGATTTTCATAATGCCGTTTCCTATTTCACAGCGAATAGGGCATTTATTTTTCTCGTCAATAATAAGAGAACATCTTTCAAGACAAGCTGCAAAATCCTTTTTATTAACAAAAATTTCGGTTTTGCAGCCTGAGGGGATACTCATTTTATAGTTGTGGAATGCGCCCTCCAAAAGTCTGGATATTACGTAAAAATTATTAATTTTAAAAATTATATGTCTGTCGCTGACATTAATAACACAATTTTCACTGCAATCCTCACGAATAAGGGTAGCAACCTCCTGCAAAGCCTTTTTGGGTACAACAAAATTGAAAGTACCCTCATTTTGGATAGTTTCATTTCTGATAGCAAGACGGAATCCATCAATTGCTACGAGAGTAAAGCTTTCATTATCAATATCAAAAAGTTCACCTGTAAAAATAGGTTTGCTTTCGTTCTGAGAAACAGCATAACCTGTCATATTAATCATAGAACGGAGCACATTCTGAGGAACATTGAAGCATCTTTCAGAATTAACCACAGGTAAATCAGGGTATTCATCAGCTGACATAGCTGAAAAAGTACAATCTGAAGCTTCTGAAGAAACGTTAACAATATTATTTTCGTCAATAGTGAATGAGACTTCATCTCCAGCCATTTTTCTTGTAAATTCACTGAAAAGACGAACATTGAGAACAAATTCACCTGTACCGCTTGTATTGGCTTGGATAGAAGTAGTTACACCCATTTCCATATTAAAGCCTGTAAGTTCAACAGCTCCGTCAGTAATTTTTACTTTGATTCCTTCAAGAGCAGGAATAGTTGATTTCTGAGGAACAGCTCTTGAAACGTTGCTGATAGCTTCACTGAGTTCATTTTTTTTGCAAATAAAATTCATTATATATAAATCCTCCTGTAAACCGAATCCTCCTATTCAGCCGGCGAAGCCGGGAAAGTTTCCGGAGAAGTTGAGAAAAGTTAAGATAAGTTAAGAATAAACAGAATAAAAAAGATAAGATAAAATAAGTAAATATAAAATAGTAGTAGTAGTAGGGTGTGTTGAAAAGTCAGTATGCTGATTTTTCCGCAATTTCAAGCCATAAATTCATCCACAATCGGGTGTTGCAAATTTGTTTGGAGTGTTAAAATCATCTTTTCAGCCCCTGTTGAATGTTGGAACTGTTTGAGTTTGTGGAGTTGAAGTTTAAGAAAAGTGGAAAAATTTGTTGAATGGGAGATAATGGTTAAATTTTTACAAATATTTCCCGACAGTTTAATAGATGTTGAAAAGTTCAGCCCGTTGAAAATATGAAAATTAAGAATTTCAAGGCGATAACTTTTTGCGGAAATATCTGACATTAATAAAATAATGACTTTTCAACGGAGTTTTAAACACACTGTTGAAAAGTCGGTTGAAAACTCACTTTTCAACATAATTCACATTGTCTTTAATGTGAATTCAACGTTGAATTAACCCTTGCTCTTATCTTTAATATTCTTGATAATATCGTTTACAAGGTTGCTGAGGTTTGAATCCTTTTGGATTGAAGCAACGATGCTGTTAACAGAATAAACGATAGTTGAGTGGTCTCTGCCGCCGAATTCTGTACCGATTGAAGCAAGAGGCATATCTGTAATCTCACGTACAACGTAAATAGCGACTTTTCTTGCAATAGAAATCTGTTGTGAGCGCTTGTTGGAGCGCAGGTCATCGGGAGATACGCCGTAAACGGTAGAAACCTCGTTGATAATTTTTTCAACAGTAATCGGAATAGGCTGTTCATCGGTGAGAACATCACGGATAACGCTCTGAGCCATAGAAATTGTAATGGGACTTCCTGCGAAGTGATTTAAAGCCTTGAGTCGGATTACAGCGCCTTCAAGCTGACGGATGTTTGATTTCAGGCGGTTTGCCATGAATTCTGAAACTTCGGCAGGCATTTTCAGGCTGAGAAGTTCACTTTTGCGTGTGATAATAGCAAGTCTTGTTTCAAAGTCAGGGGCGGAAATATCCGCAATAAGACCGCCTTCAAAGCGTGTTCTGAGACGGGCTTCAAGGGTGATAAGCTCCTTTGGCGGCTTATCGGAGGTGATTACGATCTGTTTTCCCTCCTGATGGAGTTTATAGAATGTATGGAAGAATTCCTCCTGCATACGTTCTTTTCCTGCGAGAAACTGAATATCGTCAATGAGAAGAACATCGGCATTTCTGTATTTTTCATGGAAATCTGACATCTGATTTTTCTGGATAGCTGCGATTAGGTCGTTGCCGAAAGTTTCGCTTGTTATGTAAACGATGTTGTATTCAGGGCGAGTCTGGCGGACTTCATTTGCAATAGCTGTAATAAGGTGAGTTTTGCCCATACCTGACGGACCATAGATAAACAGAGGATTATAGCCTGAAACGTCATTTTCGCCGCAGTTTTTCGCAACGGATTTACTGCAGGCGAGAGCAAAGCTGTTAGACGGACCTTCAATAAATGTATCGAATGTATAGTCGTAGTTTGCGAATTTGTAGGACTGTTCCAGCTCAGCATTTTTCTTTTCAAGCTCGTCCTCTGTGGGGATTGCAGCAGGAGTGTCGTCATTTTCGGATTCCACATTGATTTTTATGTCTACGTCAAGACCGAGCATTTCAAAGAAAGCCTCTTTGAGGTCATTGACGTACTTATTCATAACGATGTCCTTCTGGAAACCGGTAAGGACGCTGAAAACGGCGCTTGAGCCGTCGAAGCTGACAGGAGTCATTGTATTGAGCCATGTTTTAATGGCAACATCGGGGAT
>JAFXAJ010000125.1 GCA_017517145.1 Ruminococcus sp. | reverse complement strand
TACTGGGGATTCCCTTTGTTGCATTGCTGATAATTGTTAATATTCTATGAAAAATCTTTTGAATGTATTGATTTTTTATCGAAAATATGTTATAATATAAAAAATATACAATGAAGGTGGTGGAATACTTTGAACGCAGTTGATATTATCAACAAAACCAAACGTAAAATTCAGCTTGACGAGGAGGAGATAAAATATCTCGTAAACGGCTATACTTCGGGAGAAATCCCTGATTATCAGATGTCGGCGTGGCTTATGGCTGTGTGCCTTAACGGACTTACCGAGGCAGAGACAGTTTCTCTTACCCTTGCTATGCGTGACAGCGGCGATATTCTCGACCTCAGCTGTATTGACAGAATTACAGTTGACAAGCACAGTACAGGCGGCGTGGGTGATAAAACGAGCATGATTATCGGACCTGCGGCAGCGGCGTGCGATGTGGCAGTGCCGAAAATGTCCGGCAGAGGGCTTGGACATACCGGCGGTACGATTGATAAGCTGGAGAGTATAAGCGGTTATCGTGTGGATGTTGATTTTGCCGAATTTGCGGGGATTGTCAACGATACGGGATTTTCTATAATTTCTCAGAGCGGACAGCTTTGCCCTGCTGATAAAAAGATTTACGCTTTGCGCAATTCAACTGGAACTGTGGACAGTATTCCGCTAATCTGCGCAAGTATCATGAGTAAAAAGCTTGCTCTCAATGCGGATTGTCTGCTTCTTGACGTGAAATGGGGCAGCGGTGCTTTCATGAAAACTCCCGAAGACGCACGGAAACTGGGCGATCTTATGGAAAAAGTGGGAAAGGCGGCAGGTAAAAAATGCCGTGCCCTTGTCACTGATATGAATACGCCCCTTGGCTGCTGTATTGGCAATTCCCTTGAAATAAAGGAGGCTGTGGAGCTTCTGCAGGGAAAAGTGAAAGGCAGACTTTACGATATATGTATCGAGCTGACAGCAAATATGCTGGAGCTTGCAGGAAAAGGCACTATTGAAGAATGTACTGCTATGGCGGCAGACGCAATCGCTTCCGGAAAGGCGCTTGAAATTTTCCGCAGGACTGTTGAGCTTCAGGGCGGTGACAGCCGTATCTGTGATAATACGGAACTTCTTCCGCAGGCGAAATATACTCATGTAATTTATGCGCCTCGTGATGTGAAAATACTCTCTGTAAATGCGGAGGAACTTGGCATGGCGAGTCTGCTTCTCGGTGCAGGTAGAATCAGCAAGGACGAGGAGATTGATTACTCGGCAGGAATTGTTCTTGAATTTGAACCGGGGGATGAAATTTCTATGGATGCTCCGCTTATGACGCTGTATTCCGACAGTGTAAGCGATTTTTCCGAAGCTGCGCTGAGGGCGTATAACGCAGTTAGATTCAGGACTCTGACTGAAGGTGCACTTACATAAAACCTGACGATTTACGTTCAGTATAAAAATGTATTTTTTCAAGGAGGTATACACCAATGGATTTCAAAGAAACTATGTTCGACATTGCAGGCAAAGTAGGCGATTTTGTTGATAAGGGTATCAACAAGAGCAAGGACAGCTATAACAAAATGGCTGAAAAAAACCGTATCAAGAAAGAGCTGACACGTCTTAATACGGAGGTCAACAATATCTTATTATCAGTTGGCAGAAAAATTTACAGCGAGGATCGCAGCAACGAAAAATTTGCTGTGGTATTCGGTGAAGTTGAAGCGAAAGAGAAGGAAATAGCAGAGCTTAAAAAACAGCTCAGAGTACTTGACGGCACTGTTCTCTGCCCTTCCTGCGGCGAGGATATGAATAAAAATGACACCGCTTGTCCAAAGTGCGGAGCTAAGGCTGAAAGTAGTGCCGTGGAGGCAGAAATTGAAGTTGTTGAGGCTGTCGAAGTGCAGTTCTGCCAGCAGTGCGGCGCAAAACTTGACAGTACTGCTAAGTTCTGCAATCAGTGCGGTTCAAAGGTTTCTGAATAAATTTCTTCATAATTTCGCCACAATTTTTTTAGGATATTTATAAGCGTCAGCATGGATTTCTGCTGGCGCTTATATTATTTTTGGGCTATATATGGTGATTTTGGGATATGTGCAAATGTTGCTTGAATAAGATTTGAAATTTGGAAGTTAGCAAAAAATGACCGACAAAATAATTTATAGCAAAAAACGACTTGAATTGTTCACAAAAACGTAATAAAATAGAATTAACAAAGGCAGACAAATTCATACGGCATCCTTGAACAAAAGATGCGGTGATAAGTTGAAAATACTTGTCAGAAAGCTTAGAATTTTCTGCGCCTGCATCAGAGGGAAAAGCAGACGGATGTCTGTTATGTATGCAGAAAACAAGTTCATCCACCCAAAGATAATTTAAGAAAGTGAGGAGTGGTTCAAAGAAGTATAACGAATCCGGAGTGAAGCCGGAAATAGAATTGTTATCTCCGCTATGTGTGCGGAAGCTTACAGCAGAAAGCAGAATTTTTGTAAAGAATTCAAAGAAATCCTGATGGATTTCATCTGCCGATTAATTTTAAAGGAGGATTTTTCATGAACCTGAAAAGTAAATTAAGCAAATTAGTTAGTGGATTTACAGCTGCAGTTATGTGTCTTACGATGCTTCCGGGTATCCCGAAATTTTCATCTTCTGCAGCAAGTGTTGGCGACAAACTCAGCGTTGGCGGCGGCACAACTCAGCATAAGGGTAATTGTGACGGCTACAGCTACGAAATCTGGCTTGACAGAACAGGCGGCAGCGGTACAATGACACTTGGCAGCGGTGCTTCTTTCAAAGCAGAGTGGAGCGCAAGCGTTCCCAGCGGTAACTTCCTCGCTCGTCGTGGACTTGACTTCGGCTCTCAGAAGAAAGCTACCGATTATTCTTACATCGGTATGGACTATGAAGCTGACTATCGTCAGACAGGCAGCGCAAACGGTAACTCACGTCTTTGTGTATACGGTTGGTTCCAGAACAAAGGATTATCAGGCGTACCGCTCGTTGAGTACTACATCATCGAGGACTGGGTAGACTGGGTTCCTGATGCACCCGGTAAGATGGTAACAATCGACGGCGCACAGTACAAGATTTTCCAGATGGATCATACTGGTCCGAGTATCAACAGCAGTAATGAGACATTCAAGCAGTATTTTAGTGTTCGTCAGCAGAAGAGAAAGTCAGGTCACATCACTGTTTCTGATCACTTCAAGGCTTGGGCAGACCAGGGCTGGGGTATCGGTAATCTTTATGAGGTTGCTCTTAATGCTGAAGGCTGGCAGAGCAGCGGCGTAGCTGATATTAAAAAGCTCGATGTTTATACTAAGGAGCCTATTCCCGGTACAACAACTCCCAGTACACCTACACCTACTCCTCAGCAGCCTTCAAAGCCCGCTGACGGAACAAATTATTTCAATGATACTTTCGAAAGCGGCAATGGTGATTGGGAATCAAGAGGTGCAACTACACTTACTTCTGATTCTAAAAATTACTATGCAGGAAGCAAGTCACTGTTTGTAAGCGGCAGAGAAGATACATGGCAGGGTGCAGCAATTCCCCTTGATTCCAGCCAGTTTGTTCCCGGTTATGCTTACAGCTTCAGCACAGCAATTCTCCAGAACAGCGGTTCAACAGAAGAAGCAAAGCTCACTCTCCAGTATAAGGACGCTTCAGGTGAGGAATGTTATGATACAGTTGCTTCAGCAAACGCTGCAAGCGGCAAGTGGACAAAGCTTGAAAATACATCATATACTATTCCTTCCGATGCTACAAATCTTCTCCTTTATGTAGAGACAGAAAGCACAACAGATTTCTATATTGATAATGCTGTAGGAGCAGTAGAGGGTACAAAGTCATCTGTAACAACAGGCGGCGGTACAGTAGCCGGCGGCACAAATCCCCCTGCAACAACACCTCCCACAACACAGACACCCGGCACATCAACAAAGCCCAACTATTCTTCTGATTCATTCGTTGGAAAGTTCGGTCACCTCTTCAAAATGGGTACTTCTGTAAGCCCTCACGAGCTTAATTCTGGTGCTGATTTCATCAAGAAGCACTTCAACTCAATCACACCTGAAAATGAACTTAAGCCTCAGCTTATTCTTAAGCAGGGTTCAACAGATAACACAAGATGTATTGTAGACATTTCAGCGGCAGCTAAAACACTTAAGTTCTGTGAAGACAACAATATCGGTGTTCGTGGTCATACATTCGTATGGTACTCACAGACTCCTTCATGGTTCTTCAAGGAGAACTTCTCAGATAACGGCGCTTATGTATCAAAGGAAATAATGAACAAGCGTCTTGAAAACTTCATTAAGGATACATTTGACGCAATCAAGACACAGTATCCTAAGCTTAACCTCTATGCATACGACGTATGTAACGAG
>JAFXAJ010000124.1 GCA_017517145.1 Ruminococcus sp. | reverse complement strand
TTAATTATTATTTATTTTTAATATAGTTATTATTAATACTTAAAATATTTGTATTATATAGAGTTTAATTTTAATATTATAGTAATATTATAGTTTTAATATGAGAAATATTATACAAGTGGGTAGCACCCAGCAGGCAGTGGGTAGCACCCACGGGCAATTGTTCTTATTGTACTGCTACTGTAGTTCTTATGCGGTGGGTAGCACCCACGGGCAATTGTTCTCGTCTTACTTCTACTGTAATTCTTGTATATATTATATACAAGTAAATACACTGTTATTTATGCAATATGCACGAAGAAGTCAAGAAGTCAAGAATTCATGTCCTTAGAATGACTTCTTCCTTTAGTCCACTAAAGCGGCAGGCAGTGCCTGCAGTGGGTAGCACCCAGCAGGCAGTGCCTGCAGTGGGTAGCACCCACGGGCAATTGTTCTTGTCTTACTTCTACTGCATTTCTTATGCGAGGGAGTTACTTTATCTCTTTAATTATCAGACAGCCCCTACAACGTTCTGTTTGAATATTATAAATAATTACGAATTATGAATTATTTTCCAAAACACTTGAAATATTATTCATACTGTGATATAATAAAGTGTAAAGATTTGTACAGCTTACGCTGTCAGTCAAAAATTTAATGGAATGAGGTTTTAAATAATGCCTGCTAATATTGTAGTTGGAACACAGTGGGGAGACGAGGGAAAGGGTAAAATCATTGATATTATTTCTTCCCGTGCAGATGTGGTTGTGCGCTCACAGGGCGGAAACAATGCCGGTCATACAGTCGTGAATAACGGAGAAGTTTACAAGCTTCACCTTATCCCTTCCGGTATTCTCTATAAGGATACTCTCTGCCTTATCGGTGCAGGTGTGGTTCTTGACCCCAAGGACTTCATCGGTGAACTTGACGGACTTGAAGCAAGAGGAATTTCCACAGCTTCACTTAAAGTTGACCCCAGAGCTCACGTTGTTATGCCCTGGCATATCACTCTTGACGGTCTTTCAGAGGCTTTCAGAGGCGGTAAGGACATCGGTACAACAAAGAGAGGCATAGGCCCCACTTATATGGACAAGTACGAGAGATGCGGTATAAGAATGTATGACCTGATTCATCCCGAAGTGCTTGCGGAGAAGATTCAGGCTACAGGAAAACTGAAAAATAAAATCATTACAGAAGTATACGGCGGAGAGGCTTTTGACCTTGACGCAGTAACTGCCGAGTATATCGAGTACGGAAAAAGACTTGCTCCCTATGTGGACGATGTTTCTGTACTTACATTTGAAGCAGACAAGGCAGGAAAAACAATAATGTTCGAGGGTGCACAGGCTACCCTTCTCGACATTGATTTCGGTACATATCCCTACGTTACATCATCACACCCTCTCTCAGCCGGAGTATGCGTGGGCACAGGCGTAGGTCCCAAGATGATTACAAATATTATCGGTGTGGCAAAGGCTTACACAACAAGAGTCGGAAAAGGACCATTCCCCACTGAGCTTGATGACGAAGTAGGCGATCAGATACGTAATGTCGGCGGTGAATTCGGTACAACAACAGGCAGACCTAGACGTACAGGCTGGTTTGACGCTGTAATCGTGCGTCATTCCGTAAGAGTAAACGGACTTGACAGCCTTGCAATCAATAAACTGGATACGCTGGCAAATATTGACACTTTAAAGGTATGCGTTGCATATCAGAAGCCTGACGGTACTGTTACAGAGCATTTCCCTGCAACACTTGAAGCTCTCGAAGGCTGTACACCTATTTATGAGGAGTTCCCCGGCATTACCGAGGATATTTCAAAATGCACAAGCTTTGACGAACTTCCCGAAAACTGCAGGAAGTACATCGCCCGTCTTGAAGAACTGGTAGGCTGTAAGGTAAGCATGGTCGGCATAGGCCCCGACAGAAGCCAGATTCTGGAAAGATAAGAATATACCGCTGCTCTGTAGCATTTTCGGACGGCTTCACAGCGTCTGAAAAGGAGTGGTATTAATGAAATTATTCAACAGCCTGCTATCCTCTGCGATAGCCCTGACGCTGACGGCAGGAATCCCTGCTGTCAGTACGTCTGCATATTTTATGGAGACAGAAAATCCCCCTTACAGCAAGTCAGCCGCAGAAAATGAAACAGCTGAAAAAATAGCGGCGGCTGTCCGTGAGGGACTGAGAAACCGTGATGTGAAAATAGAAACAGGCGTTAATCCGAAAGATGTCTACGACGGCATTTTCAGCGATATTCTGTCCATAGCCTTTGAAGAAACGGACTGCGCCGCCGAGGGGGACTACATAAGAACAGCAATGTCCCATATCCACTGCAAATACAGAACGGACGGACGAAGCGGTTTTATGACCTTTGACGTTGAGTACAATACATCGGCGGAACAGGAACAGTACGTAAACAGCAGAATAACAGAGATTCTTGAAAGTCTGAACGTGGAGAACCTTGACGATTACGGCAAACTTTGTGCAATTTATGAGTATATCATCAACAACGTGGACTATGCCTACGATTCACCGGATAAGGCACGTTTCACGGCTTACGGCGCTCTCCGCAGCGGAAAGGCTGTCTGTCAGGGGTATACTCATCTTTTCTACCGCCTTGCCAGAGAGTGCGGTATACCCTGCCGTATGATTATGGGTGTGACCGCTGAGGGCAACCATGCGTGGAATATAGCCGCCGTTGACGGTGTGTATTACCTCTTTGACTCCACATGGGATGTCTATAATTCCTCTGTGAAAAACTGCGATTACTTCATGAAGGGAAGTCTGGATTTTGACGAAGCCGACAGAAAGAATCCTCACATCCCCAACGGAGCCGATAAGAAAGTCAATGAATTTGACGTAGACTATACCTCTGCGGAATTTGCGCAGCTTTACCCCGTGTCGCAGTATTCCTACATGAAAAACAGCAGTGCAGTGTACGGAACGGGCGATGTGAACAACAGCGGTACGATAGATTCCGCCGACGCTTCACTGGTAATGAATGCCTATTCCATGCTGTCTGTAAGCGGAGCAAGCGGACTTACAGCTCCCCAGAAAAAATCGGCTGATGTCAACGGTGACGGAGCAATTGACTCCAAGGACGCATCAGATATTCTCGGATACTATGCCTATATATCCACAGGGGGAAAGGACTCCATAGAATACTTTTTAGGAAGGTGAAGAAATGAACGAAGAAAACAATTACGGTACGGGAACGCCTGTTCTCGATGATATTGAATATACCGCACCAAACCAGCGAAAGGGCGGCCCCACGGGTGTTTCAGCTCCTGTCCTTGACGATATGGACGCTTATGTTCCACCCACTGCGCAGAAAAAAGGCGCACCTACGGGAGTTTCCGCACCAGTGCTTGATGACGGAGCAGAGCCGTATATCCCCGAAAAGAAGGAAGTCAAGGTGATGAGCGATGAGGATGTTATTGCAACCTTTACTCCCGAACAGCTTGAAACATTTAATAAATTCCCTGAAGCCAACAAGAGAAGCGTTATAGACAAGTTGAGAGAGCAGATGGGCGCAGTTGCCCCCAAGGAGGAGATTTCTGCCCCTGTCCTTGACGATGAGGTTTCCTATACCGCACCTCCAAAGCAGGAAAAGCCTGCTGAACCTGTGCCCTCAGAGCCGATAAAAGCGCCTGTTCTGGATGAAGTTCCCGAAACTCCTGCCTATAAGCCTAAGTTTGTAGACGAGGATTTAGAGCGTGCAAAGCGTGAGGGAGCAAAACAGGCGGTATCCTCACAGCTGGAGAGCGAGCCTAAGAATTCGAAGGAAAGCCTTAAAAATCTCCTTGCCTTAAAGGAGGAAATCCGCCGTGACCAGGCGGCAAAAGGCTTTAAGATATGTATAGTTCTGGGTATCGTGGGCGTAATCGCAGCAGTGGCATTTTTCCTGCTCTACAGCGGCTCGCTGGGACTGACCTACAAAGACGGACTGGACGGCATAGCAGTCAAACTGAAAGACGCATCCCTTTATATAGCCGTGGCAATGGGCGTATCCTCACTGACTCTTATGACAGGCGTGGGATTCCTGAAATCCATTACAACGCTGATATACCTCCTGTCCTCAATTGCACAGATTTTCCCCGGCATACTCATGATTTCACAGCACAACGGAAGTCTGCCTCTTATAATACTTCTTTACGGCGTATCTCTGGTAGCAACTGTGGTAGTATTCCTGTTCATGACAGGCTCTGAGGCAGTGGGACTTTACTTCAATAAAGACCTCCGTAACTGATTTGTAATTGAAATTTTACAAAAAATATATAAAAATCCCTTGACAAACAATAAAAAATGTAGTATAATAATCATACGGCGTGAATATTAAATATATTCAAACAGGGGTTTGCCGTCCATAAACAATTTTTTATACATGAATCAGGAGGATTAAAAAAATGGGTGTATTCAGCAGATTAAGTGATATTCTTAAATCAAATATCAATGACCTTCTCGACAAGGCAGAAGATCCGGAGAAGATGGTCAAGCAGATTATTATTGATATGCAGAAGGAGCTTACTGTAGCAACTCAGAATCTGGGTAAGGCTAAGGCAAGTGAGCGCCTCGCACAGAAGAAAATGGATGACGCTGTAAAGGTATCCGCAGGCTGGGAAGCTAAGGCTAAGGCTGCTCTCTCTCAGGGCAATCAGGATATGGCTAAGCAGGCTCTCGCTAAGAAGGTTAAGGCTGACGAGGAAGTTGCAGCTTATACAGAGATGTATGAGTCTATTTCAACTCAGACTGACGCTATCGAGAATCAGGTAGAAGTTCTGAAGTCCAAGCTTGATGAGGCTAAGTCAAGACAGGCAATGCTTATTGCACGTTCTCAGATGGCTGATACAAAGAAGGCGCTGGCAAAATCACAGGGCGGATTTGACGGTGCAAGCGCACTTGAAAAGTTCGATCGTATGGAAGAAAAAATTCAGCGTAAGGAAGCTGAGGCAGATGCATTTGCTGAAATCGGCGGCACAGATGATGAATTGACAGAGTCCTTCGACCAGATTGAAAAGGATGCAAAAGTAGACGCTGAGCTTGCAAGACTTATGGCTGAAATGAATGGCGGAGCAGCAGAGTAATATATGATAAATAAAAATCAGGATATGAATCCTAATAGAGTTCTCAATATGTTTTTGCCCATAGTTGGCGCAATATTCCTTGCAGTTATTTCGATACTGTACATACTCTACAAAAGCTGGAGCAATAAGCTCTACTTTGAAAAGTGGAAGGACTATGAGGACTGCGGTGTATAACCGTAAATATTAAAATAACGGCTTCTGATGTTGAATCAGGAGCCGTTTTATTGTATTATGAAACCCCCCAGTTCAACTGGGGGTTCAAAAAAGCCTATGGCTATGGATAGAAAAATGAAATCTCCCGTGTTATAATAATAGAGGTCTGCCAACCAAAATTAGAATAACGAAGGAGGTATCGTCATGACAAGAGACGATATAAATAGTTTATCACATTCTAAATGAAATTGCAAGTACCATATAGTATATTTGCACCGAAATACAGGAGAATGGTG
>JAFXAJ010000123.1 GCA_017517145.1 Ruminococcus sp. | reverse complement strand
TGGTAAAACGGATTTGTCGGAAATTCGCATGAAACTACCATTATTTGCGAATATTTCAGTAGTGAATGAGAGTGAAAAATATCCATTGCTGAATAAAAAGACAACCTACTATGTGTGCAGAGGGCATATGTGCTTGCCGCCAGTGAATGAATATATTGCTGAATAAAAGAGAATACTAAACTAAAAGGAAGGTGTTCACAATGGCAGTATCACACAGAGGTGCAATCTCATTCGGCATGGTGCATATCCCCGTCGGGCTGTACACAGCAACACAGGATAACGACATTCATTTCAATCAGCTCTGCAAGGAGGACGGCAGCAGGGTGAAATACAAAAAGGTCTGCGGCTCCTGCGGTAAGGAAATCAAGTCGGACGATATTGTAAAAGGCTTCGAGTACGACAAAGATAAGTTCGTCATTATGTCCGATGATGATTTTGAAAAGGCAAAGTCAGCAAAGGACAAGACCATTCACATTCTGCACTTTACTGATCTTAATGCGATTCGTCCGATTTACTTTGACAAGACCTATCATGCTGTTCCGGAAACAGGCGGTGACAAGGCGTTTGAGCTTCTGCGCAAGGCGATGAAGGATCAGGGCAAGGTTGCAATTGCAAAAACTGTCATGGGTACGAAAGAAAAGCTCCTCACGCTCATTCCGACCGATGACGGCATTTTGATTGAAACGATGTTCTTTGCAGATGAGGTAAAGCAGGCACCGAAGGAGCCGTCTCACCCAGAGGTCAGCGAAGCAGAGCTTACGATGGCGAAAACGCTGATCAATACAATGATCAGGGATTTTGATCCGAGCCTGTTCAAGGATGAATATCAGGTGCGTCTGCGTGAGATTATTGAAAAGAAAATTGCAGGCAAGGACATTGTTGCAGCTTCTCCAGATGTGCAGGTCAATGTCATTGATATTATGGAGGCACTCAAGCAAAGTCTAGCACAGGCAGGCGTAAAGCATGACTGATCTGTGGGAGAGCAAAACGGTCAAGCCCATGCTGATCGGTGCGGAGGGCGAACCCTTTGACAGCGAGGATTTTCTCTATGAACTGAAGCTGGATGGAGAACGCTGTATTGCTTATCTCGATAAGGACAGGACGATTCTCAAAAACAAAAGGAATGTCCTGATGCTGCCAAAGGTTCCGGAGCTTTCAGAGATTCACCGCAATGTGAATGTCCGCTGTATTCTGGATGGAGAGCTTGCAGTAATAAAAGATGGAAAGCCCGATTTCTTTGAAATCCAGAAACGAAGCATGATGAGCAATCCTGTGAAAATCGACATGGCAGCCAAGAAATATCCTGCCTGCTTTACGGCATTCGATATCCTGTACTACGATGACCATCAGGTCATGGATTTGCCCCTGACAGAGCGTAAAGAGCTTCTGCAAAAGGCAGTACAGTCCGAAAACAGCAGGTTTGCGGTGTCAAGGTATATTGAAGAAAACGGAATTTCTTTTTATAATCTTGCCGAGCAGCAGGAGCTTGAGGGAATTGTTGCCAAGCGGAAGGACAGTAAATATTACCTTGACCGCCGCACGAAGGACTGGATAAAAATCAAATATTTGCAGGATGATGATTTCGTGGTTCTGGGCTACGTTCCGAAAGAAAACAGCATGAACAGTATCGTTCTCGGACAATACAGAGCCAATGAACTTATTTATAAAGGTCATGTAACATTGGGTGTCGGCGGTGAGCCGTTCCAGAAAATACAGGCACTTGACAAAGTTCATTGTCCTTTTTCAGAGATTCCAAAGGGAAATGAAAATGCTGTGTGGGTTGTACAGAAGCTTGTCTGTACGGTGAAGTATATGATGAAAACGGAAAGCGGCGGCTTGCGGCAGCCTGTGTTCAAGGGGCTACGGGAGGATAAAGCACCGAAGGAGTGCAGATACATATAATATTAGAACGGAGCCGATGGCTCCGTTTTCTGTTTTGCTGCATATGATGAATAGAAGGAGGTATCAGCTACAGCATACCAGGGACATAAAGATCTGATCGACTACAGCTCAACAAAAGGTGCAATCGTCACGCTGACGAGGTCACTTGCATTGTCACTGGCAGATAAGGGAATCAGAGTGAATGCGGTCGCTCCCGGTCCGATATGGACGCCGCTGACAGTTTCGTCATTTTCAGCTGAGGAGGTCAGAACATTTGGAACGAAAACACTGAAAGTACCGATGATGCGTGCAGGTCAGCCGTGCGGGATCTCGCCGAGCTTTGTATTTCTGGCATCCGATGATGCAAGCTACATGACGGGGCAGGTGCTGCATCCGAACGGCGGTACGATTGTTAATTCCTGATATGTATTTCATAGCGATTTGAGGGAATACTGATTGTATTAATCATCAGGAGGTTTTATTATGTTTGGACTTGTACCATTTGAAAGAAATGAGCTCTGGAATCCGTTCCGAGAGTTTGAAAACGAGTTTTTCAAGGGCTTTTGGAGCGTCAGCCACTGCCGTACAGATATCAAAGATGAGGGTGACAAATTCGTACTGAAATGCGAAATGCCCGGTTTCAATAAGGAGGATATTCAGATCGGCATCAACGGCAGCACGCTGACACTTTGTGCGACACGTAAAGCCAATAACAGCGAGAAGAACAACAGCGGCGAGTATATCCGCAGGGAACGACGTTATGGCTCTTATTGCAGAAGCTTTGATATTTCGGGCATTGATGAAAATGCGATTGATGCTGCATATACAAACGGCATTCTGACTCTGACACTGCCGAAAAAAGAGAAACAGCAGCTGGAATCAAAGCGGATTGAAATTAAGTGATTTCATAATTAAAATACAAGCTTGCTCTGAAATTTTCAAAGCAAGCGTTACATAAATTATTGATAAAAAATGAGTCGATATGCTGTAATAATGACAGCAAATCAAGATGATCTAAATAGGTTTACCTTTACAGAAAATCCTCGAAATATAGCCATTTCGAGGATTTATTATTTTCTGTGAAATTGGTTTTGACCCCTTATTGACCCCTTAACTTAAAATAGCATTGATGTGGAGCAGGCGATTGAGCCTGCTCCTTTTTGTAGTATGATGGGCATATCAATGCTCTGTGGTGAAAGTCCACTGAGGCGTAGTTACCGACGAATTTTTAAGCGGTATGCTAAATGTGAAATAATATCTCGACTACAGTTACTGAAATATAGCGTACCAATTGAACACCTAGGGCCGGCAAAACATCGGCATTTACATACGCATTATGAGTGTCTTGTGCATCAGAAATTTTCAAGTATCTTGTCTTTTAAATTTGTATAAAATTCGGTAAAATTATCCTTGGCGTTTCTGCAACATTTATCTATGCAGATTTCGTTATTCAGCAGAAAATCATATATATCGAAGTGTTCAGGTGAAATTATAATATTTTCGTTGTCATAATTGATATAATCCTTTAAATCAGGCAGTATAAATGTAGGATCGTTTGTAGCAGTAGTCTGCGATGTTGAGGTTAATGGTTTAGTTGAAGATGTCTGAGTATTATGTGTAATATTTTTTGTAGCCTTCGAAGTTGATTGGATGAGTGTTGTTAATTGTGTAGTTGGTGTTGTTACAGTAGTAGTTGTTGTAATTGTTATTTCAGCTTTATTTGTCGTTTCATCTGGAGTTTCGTTATTTTTATCTGGCAGATAAGCATCTGAAATAGAATCAGAGGAAGCAAATAACTGCGTCCAATAATAAATTCCATTGCTGTATACTACGCCAACACCTATGTATTCTACGTTTTTGCTAAGAATATTTG
>JAFXAJ010000122.1 GCA_017517145.1 Ruminococcus sp. | reverse complement strand
TCAGAGAAGATCACAAATTTTGTAGAAGAAATCAAGACTCTTTCCGTTCTCGAGCTTGCTGAGCTCGTAGAGGCAATCCAGGAGGAGTTCGGCGTAACAGCAATGGTTGCTGCTGCTCCTGCTGCTGGCGGTGCAGGTGCTGCTGCTGATGCTAAGACAGAGTTCGACGTAATCCTTGCTTCATTCGGTGACGCTAAGATGGCTGTTATCAAGTGCGCTAAGGAAGTTCTCGGTCTTGGTCTTAAGGAGGCTAAGGAAGTAGTTGAGGCTGCTCCTAAGGCTCTTAAGGAAGGCGTTTCTGAGGCAGAGGCTAACGAGCTTAAGGAAAAGTTCGAGGCTGCTGGTGCTACAATCGAAATCAAGTAATTTTTTACTTAACATTTCAAAGGCTGTTCCGTTTGGGACAGCCTTTTTTATTTGAAATACGGAGGAAAACAACGTGAATTTCCATGAAATCAAAGAAAATAAAAAGCAATATCTTTCACTTTTGCTGTTGGCTGATGAGCAGGAGGATATGATTGACCGATATATCGACAGTGGTACGATGTATGTCCTTGATGATGACGGGGTAAAATGCGAATGTGTGGTTACAGACGAGGGTGAGGGAATCCTTGAAATCAAGAACATCGCCACAGAGCCGCAATACCAGGGAAAAGGCTATGCAAGGGCAATGATTGACTTTATCTGCCGCAAATACAAGGGGGAATTTTCTGTATTGCAAGTCGGCACGGGCGATAGTCCGCTGACTGTGCCTTTCTACGAAAAATGCGGATTTGTCCGTTCCCATACCGTGAGAAATTTTTTCACCGACAACTACGACCACCCTATATATGAATGTGGTGTGCTGCTTACTGATATGGTTTATCTGCGGAAGAATTTGTTGACAAAATAATCTGAATATGATATAATATTTACGCAGAAAACTGCACGATATAGGTTAAGGAGGATTTTAAAATGAAATGTCCGGAATGTGGAAAAGAATGTCCAAAGGGAGTCGTTGAGGCTCAGGATATGGGCAGCCTTACACAGCTTACTACACTTTTGTCATGGTGTCCTGACGACCAAAAAGGCAAATTTATAAAAAAAGGTGTGGTTAACCTCAAACTCTATGGCGAGGGTTACTACTGCGACGAGTGTATGAAAGTTTTCGCTGTTTTTCAGGAGAAATAAAACGAAGCCTGCGACTATTCCGCAGGCTTTATTTTGTGAATTTTCGCCGTTTCCAAAATAACCACACCTGTCATTAAAATAAGCATAACTGACGGCACAGGCGATGACTCACTGTGGAATCGGCTTACAGGTGCAAAAACCATTGCAGCCTTCTCTGATACGAAAAATTTGAGGTAAATGCGACATATTCCCCAACTCAGAAATGTCGCCGCAGTACGAATCATCAGAAAGGGCAGCATTGACAATTTCCCACGGAAAATAGCCGAAATCTGAAAGAAAACGCACAATCCTCCAAAGGAAATAAGTGCCGCAGCCGTAGGAACATCCACGGAAATTTCAGATATTGCAGTTATATCGAGTATAGCCTTGATTATCCCTCCGTTTGCAGATATATAGCCAAAAAACCCGATTTTTTCCAGAATTTTTGCAAGTACGGAAAATATTACAACACAACAGCACATCTCACCCAGCGATTTACCCGATGAACAAACACATTCTGTCAGCATATCGGCAGAAATGCCTGTTTTTCGAGATTTTTTCTCTAAATTCTCACTTCTGCGAAAATATATGGACATCACTGCTGCCAGTAAAATTTCAGCAGTTATATTTGAAATCAGAATTGCTTTTCCAATCTCCGCAGATGACGCAGCACAGCCAAAAATAAAGGCTGTACCTGAACCGAAGCACAGACCTGCCATAAGTTCGGCATTTCTCTTTGACAAGCGCCCTTCCGTATACATTGAGTATATCATTTTCGCCCCCACAGGATAACCGGATACAAGTGAGAAAAGAAAAATTGAGCCTTCCTCACCGTCCATGCCGAAAATCCGCCGTGTCAGCGGTGCAATATACCGTCCGATTACAGATAGTATACCACCTTTTATTAGAATTGCAGATGCCGTAATCATGGCATACAGCGAGGGGATTATTACCGAAATACAGCGGTTTATCCCCTCTCCTACCGCCAATTTCACATCTGTCGGAAAAAAAAAACAGAATATGCACAAACCAACAGATAATATAACAAATGGTATAGATTTTATATTTTTCATAACATCACCCGAATAATCATATTATGAAATGTAGATTATTATTCGGAGGTAAAATATGTTTGATAAATTAACAGAAAAAGCACGCTCCGCTTTCTTTCTCGAAACAGGACTGCACCTTAACGGGAATCGAGAGCTGATTGTTGAAAATTGCCGTAGAATAGAGGAATGCAGCGATGTACTTGTATCGCTTTCGTGCAGTAAAATGACTGTTAATGTATGGGGAAACGACCTGCGTACTTTCGACTATAAAACAGGCGGTCTCGTTATTCGGGGCAAAATTTCTCGCATCGAACTGGAGGGAAAGTGAGATTATGAAAAATCAGATTCAGGGCTGCGTTAAAATTAACGCAGAGGGAAAAAATCTATATAGCTTTATTAATCGCCTTCATACTCAAAAAATCGCAGTTTTTCGCCAATACATAAAAGGCGGCAGATTATCTGCTGAAATTTATCGGCACAATCTCGCAGATGTCGAAATTATTGCCGAAGAATCAGGAGTCAAACTAAGTCATTTTGAATACAATACTCTTTCAAAACATATTATCAGCCGCCGCAGAAGATTCGGGATTATACTTGGTGTAATATTATTTCTTGGAGCTTCCCTCTATTTTTCAAATGTTATCGTTACTATTGACATTGAGGGAAACGAAACTGTCAGCGACTCTATTATTCTTTCTGCTTTGTCTGAAATCGGCATTGACGAGGGCACTCCTTTTGGGCAAATTAATTATATATGGAGTGAAAATCAACTGCGGCTCATGGTTGACAAAATTGCCTGGGCAGGTATGCACCGTACAGGTCATCGTCTTGTAGTTGAAGTCACGGAAATCGTTGAAAAACCTGATATGCTCCTTGACCGAATCCCCTGCAATGTTGTTTCGGCTCATGATGCTGAAATTGTTGAAATAACCGTTCTTGACGGTCAGCTTATGCACATCATCGGAGACTATGTCTTTGAGGGTGATATGCTCATAAACGGCGTAACTACGGACTTTAACGGCAATACGACTCTACATCATGCCATGGGTGAAATAATCGGCAAATATTCCGAATCTGTTGATTTTAACGGTTCATTTGAAAAAGAACGCATGAACAGCACAGGCAAATCGGACAAACGTCAGAAGCTGCATCTGTTTAACCTTGAAATTCCCCTGTATTTCGGTAAAAATAATTATGACTACTCCGAAAATACTTACATGGAAAAGCCTCTCTACTTATTCGGAAAAAAACTTCCTATCAGCATGCATACTACCGAATACCACGAACTCCGGCGAAACGTCACTACTCTCAGCGAGGAGGAACTGCGTATGGAACTAATGGAAAAAGTATTCTTGTATGAAAAAAATTTTCTCGATAACTGCGAAATAATTGAACGTAACATCACGGAAAATATAACAGAAACTGAAATGAACCTATCTGTCAGCTATAAATTAAAGGGAAATATCTGCCGCCAGCGTGAAATTCTCGTAAAATAAAGGATTCCACAGCAAGCCATGGAATCCGTAAAAACTATTTTGCACCTGAAATTATACCTTCAAGAATTGTGTTATTCCACTCCATTGATGTTCTGTTGAGTATACCATAACCATCATCGCCTTTGGCTATGTTATTATCCCACACAAAGCATCTGATACCACGCTTTTTCGCAGATGAGATATAATACTTGTAATACTCACTTCTTGTGGAATCGTCAGCAATTCCCACGCATCCGAACTCGGCTATTATAAGAGGCGTACCCTTGTCAATAAACTTTTTCTTCATGGAATCAAATTTCGCATCAAGTTCTTTCTTTTCAGAATCTCCGAAAGTTGTTATTTCACCCGAAGCAAATCTCCATGGCGCATAATAATGTATCGACACTATGAGATTTTTGTCGTCCGGAACAATAACATCATTCATTGCAACTTCCTCTGCACAAGCACCATAAGCGGAAATTATCAGCGATCTTTCAGTATTATTGCCGCCGCTGGCACGTACTGTATCAACGAAATCCTGAACATATCTGTTGACAACGGCACGTTCAGCAGCTGTACCGCCCATCCATTCGTTAGCACTGCCGATTGTTCTGGCTTCATTCATGCCCTCAAAAATCAATCTGTCGCCGTAATCCTTGAAGTATTCGGAAACCTGCTCCCATATCTTCTTGTATCGGACGCTGTCGCCGTCATACTCCTCCTCTGTAGGATTGAACCAGATATAATCGTCGTGATGCATATTTATAATGACATACATATCGTTATCGTAGATATAATCAACTACTTCCTTGACACGGTTCAGCCATTCTTTCTGTATGGTATCACCGTCCATGTGCTCGCCCCAAGTTACCGGAACACGTATAGCATTAAATCCTGCCGCTTTTACCGATTTTATAAGCTTTGCGGTAGTTTTTGGATTTCCCCAGCCCGTTTCCGTATCGAGTCCGTCCTTATTTGTATTATAACACTCAAGACTGTTTCCCAGATTCCAGCCAACTTTTATATCTTTGACAATTTCAGCAGAACTGCGGAAATCGCTTGTCATCGTCTGCTCTGTTTTAATCGGCTTTGTAACTGGATTTTCGGGGATTACTGCCGCTGAGGAGCTGCCAAAACTGTAATTTATTGATATTGAATCAAGGGTTGCTGTCGGCTGTTCGCTCCACCAATAGCCCAACATAAGCTCACCATCCTCTGATGCATAATTTTTTGCTTCGGGCTCTACTATCCATGTCAGTGAAATTGAAGAATCATTTGTAAATTCCGCAATATCTGATGATTGATATTCACCCTTTGAAGATTTATAACCGAATGCCCCTGTAAATTTCCCGAATCCCCCAGCCGAGCTTATATTGTACGTTACCGCCTGCGGAACTGCCCCCTCCGGCAGAATATCCGTAGGAATACAGATAATATTATCCTCGGCAGAATAATCAACAGATTCCCCTACATCGACGTTAATTGTTCCGTCACAGGGAATATCGGCTGTTCTTGTGATATTGCATATAACATTTTCCACACGGATACCTGATGCACCGCCCCACCAGTAGCCGAAAAGAACTTCTCCTGCCGGTGTTACGAAATCGGAAACGTCAGAAGGCACGTTCCACGTAATTTCGCCGTAAGTACCCTCTGTAGCCGATGTGAAATCCTCAGACTGATACCACCCCTCATCGGTAGCGGCATCGCAGTCAGCGCTGACGGATATACCGCAGCCGCCCTTGAACTGACCTATGTTATAGCCGTCCGAGGAATATATAACAAATGTAAATGAATTAATTCTGTCACCCTCACGAATAAAATCTGCAAGAGGCAGCTTTAAAGTATTGCTGCCGTTCTCTCTGCCTATGGAAATATCCACATTCTGCTGTATACCGAGATTTGCTGTCACTGTTTCAATGGGACTTATATGCTCCGTAGGAGCTTGCGTCGGAGTTTCTGTCACAATAACTTCTTCTGTAACAGTTGCCTCAGTTGTGATAACATCTGTCTTTTCCTGCTCAGAAGTGCCGGCAGAACCGGAATTCTTCTCCGGTGAAGTAATAAGCTTTCTGCTTACGGTCGCCACACAGGCAAGAAGCAGCGCCGAGAAAATGATGACCAATTTTTTCTTCATTAATTACATTCCTTTTCATATCGCACATACAACACCTTTGAATGTCCACTTTTTTCAGATCATGCGATTGTTTATTGTGTTCTCTCATATATGCTGATTATAGCATATTTTTCCCGATATTGCAACATTTACAGGCTTTTTCAAATGCAAACAATCTGTGAATTGATTAAATATAGTGCAAGAATTTCGTTTTTCACCAAAAAGGAGTTCAACGCCTGTTTTTATTGGTTATATTGCGGAAAAATATAATCTTTTATCATTTTTTCATAAATATGTTATAATTGACAATTCCATTATTTTGGTGTATACTATTTATTGGTACGCTTATTCCATGCATACCCAGTGATACCCTCTGAAGGAGTGCTTCAATTGAAAAGATTTTTATTATATATGTTCATTGCCTGCTGTATAGCATTGGTTCTGACATCCTGCAAAAAAGACAATGACAGGGGAAAATCTCCCGAACCCGCTTCAGTTTCCACCACTGCAACAACACGCACTAATGCTATTACCCAAAAAACAGCTTCTGCCGCATCTACAACCTCCACTACCGTAACAGAAGAACCTACAGAACCTCCTGTGAAATATTATACGGCAGCTGCTGTATACGCCGCTAACGGTGATACTCCTATTTTTGCCGATAATGTCCATGAATCTATCTCGCCGGCAAGCATGACAAAGCTGATGACTGCCTGTGTTGCACTGAAATATATGAAACCTGATGACATTGTTACTGTCGGTTCTGAACTTGGCTATGTTCAGCCATATTCCAGTATGTGCAATATTCTCCCGAATCAGAAGTTTACTATGTACGACCTTCTGACAGGACTGCTTCTCTCCTCAGGCAACGATGCAGCTTATACTATAGCTGTAAATACTGCAAGAAAGGCGGCGGCAAACAGCGCTATGACCGATTCGGAAGCAATTGAGTATTTCTGCGGTCTGATGAATCAGCTTGCCGCCGAACTTGAGATGACCAACACCCATTTTTCAACTCCTGACGGCTGGGATCACCATCAGCAGCTTACCACAATTCACGACCTTATGAAGCTTGCAAAATACGCCGTGGAAATCAAGGAAATATCCGAAATCACATCTATTCCTAAAAAAACCGTCACTGCTGTTACAGGCGAATCCTTTGATTGGGTCAATTCAAACCGCCTCCTCCACGAGGAAGACGACTACTACTGCCCCTACGCTATCGGCACTAAGACAGGCTCTACTGTAAACGCCGGAAACTGCCTTATATCGCAGTTTTACATCAATGCTACCAATTATATAATTATTGTTGCAGGCTGTCCCACTGATGAAAGTCGATTTGAGGCAACGCTGGAGCTTTTTAACGAATACTGCATGAAAGAGAATAACTGAAACTAAGCCGTACACAAGCTGTACGGCTTAATTTGTTGATAAACCTGTATTTTGCTTTAAAATTGCAAACTGCCAAAGGCAGCCCCTACACAAAACAACGTAAAAAAATGTAGGGACCGACTTTTGCGTCACCATTAAAATAACGGCTTTTTGAAAAAAATTTCCCAAAACACGTGACAAATCCCAAAATATATGGTATAATAATAGTGCTGATTTCATTCGTCAGCAAATACATCCGAATGGAGCGATTTTTTATGTCAAAGAAACCCTTCTACATCACTACACCTATATATTACCCCTCGGGTAATCCTCATATCGGTCACTGCTACACAACTGTAGCCTGTGACTCTATCGCACGTTTCAAACGAATGCAGGGCTATGATGTCATGTTCCTCACAGGCACTGACGAGCATGGTCTTAAAATAGAGCAGAAAGCCGCTGAACAGGGCGTTTCTCCCAAGGAATATGTCGATGTTATTGTTGAAAAATTCAAGTCCCTCTGGAGCTATATGAATATTGACTACGACCGCTATATCCGTACAACTGACGACTATCATATCGAAACTGTTCAGAAAATTTTCAAAGCTCTCTATGATAAAGGTTACATCTACAAAGGTGAATATTCCGGAAAATACTGCACTCCCTGCGAAAGCTTCTGGACAGAATCGCAGCTGGACGAAAACGGCTGCTGCCCTGAATGTCATCGTCCTGTTACATTCGCAAAGGAGGAGGCTTATTTCTTCAAAATTTCAGCTTTTGCTGACCGCATTGAAAAGCTTCTTCTTGATACTGACTACCTCCGCCCAAAGACAAGAGCAATTGAGCTTGTAAATAATTTCATCAAACCCGGTCTGGAGGATCTCTGTGTTTCCCGTACCACTTTCAAGTGGGGCGTTCCTGTTTCATTTGACGAAGGACATGTTGTATATGTTTGGATAGACGCTCTTTCAAACTATATATCTGCTCTCGGTTTCATGAATGAGCAGTACAGCGACTTCGACAAATACTGGCCTGCTAATACACACATGGTTGCTAAGGATATTATGCGTTTCCACGCTATTATCTGGCCTGCTATCCTTATGGCTCTTGATATTCCCCTGCCCAAGCATCTCGCTGTCCATGGCTGGATTACTTTCAACGGCGAAAAAATGAGCAAATCTCTCGGAAATGTTGTTGACCCCTTCGTACTGGGTGAACGCTATGGCTGTGACGCTATCCGTTACCATATTCTACGTGAAATGGCGTTGGGCGCTGACAGTTCATTCTCCAACGAAATCATGATAAACCGTATAAACTCCGATCTCGCCAACGGCTTTGGAAATCTCGTTTCACGTACTGTTGCAATGGCAGACAAGTATTTTGGCGGAACTATCCCCTCAGACCGTCAGGCTGACGCTCTTGACGAGGATTTCAAAAACGTTGTTCTCGGTGCTGTTTCCGCTGTTGAAGCTGCTATGGAGGAAACAAAAATCAAGCAGGCTCTTGAAGAAATCTTCAAGGCTGTTGACCGTGCAAACAAGTATATTGATGAAACTGAACCTTGGAAGCTGGGTAAGGATGACTCACAGAAAGCACGTCTTGCTTCTGTTCTCTATAATCTCCTTGACGGTATCAGAATCATGTCTGCACTTCTCAGCCCCTTCATGCCCACAACTATGCCTGAAGTATGGAAGCAGATTGGAGCAGCTGAGGCTGATGTGACTTATGATAAGCTGTCTGTATTCGGCGTTCTTCCCGAAAACGTAACCGTATGCAAGGGCGCTATACTTTTCCCCAGAATTGACGTTGAAAAGGAAATCGAGGAGCTTAACTCCATTATTCAGAAGAATATGGAAGCTGCTCAGGCTAACCTTTCCGCTGAGGAAAAGGGCGAAGTTCCTGCTGAGAAAATAGAACTTGCTGAGGAAATCTCAATTGACGATTTTGCCAAGGTTGAGCTGAGATGTGCTAAGATTCTCTCCGCTGAAAAGGTGAAGAAGTCCGATAAGCTTCTCTGCTTACAGCTTGATGACGGCATGGGCGGCAGACAGGTTGTTTCCGGAATTGCTCAGTATTACTCCCCCGATGACCTCGTAGGCAAAAAGATTCAGCTTGTGGCAAATCTCAAACCTGTAAAGCTTCGTGGTGTTGAAAGCTGCGGCATGATTTGTGCTTCTGATACTCCTGACGGAGTAAAGGTAATTTTCCTTGACGACAGTATTCCCTGCGGTGCAAAAATAAGATAACAATAAAAATGGTGCCAATTACGGCACCATTTCAGCCTGTAGAAAAAGTCGTTATTTTAATATGGATCGCCAAAGGCGATTCCTACAAATTGGTTATTTTACGTCGTTTTATGTAGGGGCTGCCTTTGGTAGTCCGCAATTTCGGAACGAAATTCAGTTTTCCGACAAGCTCAGACGAGTAATATCCGTCTATAATCTCATCTTATGGAGAAATTTATATGAAACAATTCATAGAGAAAGTTATTATTACATTATCATTAATTGGAATATTAGTATACCTTCTGGGTACTGCAATTATTGATATGACAAACAAAAAAGATTTATACACTGTTGATATTGATATAGCAACAGAAGTTATTGAATCTGAACAATCTTTAAACAACAAATTCTTTAAGAAACTGACTTTATTGAAAAAAACAGACTATTATTACATAGGAATCGACAAAGACTCTTATGAAACCTATATAATAAAAGCACCTAAGAATTGGCATGAAGAACACTTCAATTCAGATCAAGTGGCTTTTAACGAATATGGTCTTAGAATAACCGCACTTGCAAAACCTTTGTCGGATTATAAAGTGCAACAAGAACTTAGTTCTCTTTTATCACAATCAGAGGAACTTAAATTCCCGATTGGAACAATGGCATATCTGGACTTAGGATACAAGAAAATAATTACTACAAAATTTATTATTTTTGCAGTAATACTGTTTATACTTATTTCACTTCTTTTAATTCTAAAATATCCTGAACGAATAACAATACCTCTACCAATAATTTCTGCTGTTTTAATTATATCATGCATCGGATGTGGAATCACATTACTCTACTTAATAATGTAATATAACTATGAACTTTCAAAGAAATACTATAAAATTAATTACACATTAAAAAGCCTGCGAATCCTCGCAGGCTTTTTTTATTTATCAGTTTTTACTTTCTCTTCCGTCTTTTTTTCTTCTGTCTTTTCTATAGCATATTTCGGCATATAATCATTGGTTTCCGTAGAAAGATTCTTCCCCTCAAGAAGATACGCAACAAACTCATTGAGCAGAGAATAAAGCACCGCAAATACAGGAACACCCAATACCATTCCTGCAAAACCGAATAATCCACCGCCCACAAGTATGGAGAAAAGCACCCAGAATGCAGATATTCCTGTGGTTTGTCCCAATATCTTAGGACCTATGACATTTCCGTCAAGCTGCTGTATTATCAGTATGAGTATAAGGAACGGTATTACCTGCTTAGGCGCAGCTACCAGAAGCAGCAGTGCACTTGGAATCGCTCCGATAAACGGACCAAAAAAAGGTATTACATTCGTTACACCTACAATTACTGAAATAAGCACGACGAAATCGAATTTCATAATCGACATACTTATGAAGCAAAGACAGCCGATTATTATGGAATCCACGATTTTTCCCGAAATAAAGCCGCTTATTGAGCTGTTTGTCTGTGCGCATATTCTGAGTATGGTATCAGAGCCTTTTTTCGGGATAAATGCATAGACTATTTTTTTCATCTGAGCCTGAAAATGTTCCTTGCCAAAAAGAAGATATACTGCAACAATTATTCCTATGAGTATATCTTTTACAGCAACGATAAAACTAAGTGTACTGTCGGTAATCTTCATCATAATATCTCCCACTTTCGGAGCGATATTATTTACAAATTCCATCAGTGTTTTCTCGATATTATCAAACTGGTCGCTCACTATCGTCAATAGTTCGGGATATTTCACAAGAAAAGAGTCTATCCACTTTTCAAGATTATTGATATACGTGCTGAAATTGTTGATTATCGACGTAATACTCTCCACAACCTGCGGCAGAATAATAGCTCCCAGTGCTGCAATGACCGCAAGAAATATTACCATTGCACAAAACAGAGATATTACCCTCGACAGCTTGAAGTGCGGCTTTTTCTTCTCTATCACTGGTTTTATACGCTTTTCAAGCCACTTCATTATGGGATTTACAAGATAAGCTATGACTATACCCCATGTTATAGGAGCGATTACTGTGGTTACTTCCTGTATAAAATCTCCTATTGCCGTGAAATTGAAAAGCACCGCATATACAACTATACAAGCTGTAAAAGTCAGCACAGTATATACCGATATTGTAGTATATTTTGTATTCCAGTTTATTTTCATCAAGTCACCTCTTATTATTTGTTATATTTATTATACCATATTCTATAACATATTGCAAGAACATTTTTTGCTTTATCACGCAGATTCAGCTTTTAATTTTTGCTAAAAAACCGCACAGAGCCACAATATAGCCCTGTGCGGTTGCATTATTATAAGTTAGCATACTATCAGAACATTCCTGCAAGCTTCTTCTGAATTCTCACAGCGTCGTCAACTGTTCACTAAAAAGTTTATGATTACTTGGTATACCTTGCACTTTCAATAGTATGTTTAATAATACTGTGGATATATTCTTTTGTTGCATCATCATCAGTATAAGAATAAACAACCCATTTTGCTGGAGCTTTTTCAATATTAAAATCTGGTTTATTACAAGGAATAACACCATATAAAGCCTCATAATAATAACTTTCGTTACTGTTTTGCTTTTGCATTGTACCCGTCTGATGAATAAATGAACAATCCACAATTGTTACATCAACTTCTGTTTTAGGAATTGAAAAATATACATTTCCTTTTTGGCAATCAGGAATTTTAGAATCTTTTAAAAGTTCATAAACATCTTTTGGGGTAATATCATAATTACCTGTATCAACAGTATACATTGTAGGAGAGTTATAATGAAAAAATACGACATCTTTGTTTTCAAGTTCAATTTTATATGTTGGTAAATCCGAAGTATCACTTACTCTACTGAATTCATCAGGAATTTCTATAGTAAAGCCCTCTAAACCTACAGAACGATATTCAGCAGTTGTTTCATTAACCTGAACTTGCTCTGTTATTGAATTTGTGGCTAGACTATCATTATAAACTGAATCTTTTTCATCGCAACCAGAAATAAGACTCAATAATAACACGCTGTAGATCAATATTACTTGTTTAATATTAAACACCTCCTGAAATATGCATATAACGTCGATCCTCACTACTACCTCTTGTACTCAAAAGTATATCCTTTTTATGATTATTTGTTGTTGAGCGATAAGTAACCAACAAATCAGCTCTTCCAGAGGAACTATAAACTATACTTGTTACTATCATTGAATGTCCCATATTTACTCCATCGTAACTAACTTGAATCAAATCTCCTCTTGTTACTGAACTCCAATTGCTGTCATTAAAGTTAATCATTGAGTTATTAGAATGCATATAGTCATACAGATAATCCGCACCCGCCCAACTTGTTGTGAATGACCGGCTTAGATGGAGCTGGACTAACATTCTGTTTTGCAGGAGGTAATGGATGCTGATTTTCTAAGAACTCTTCATACTGCTTCATCAACTCTTTCTGGGTATAAATTGCAGACTCCAACTCAACTGCTCTTGTGGTATATACTTTCAAATCAATTTTTGACATTTCTCTTCCCTCCTAAACCTCTATCCTACTATCAGTTGCAATAAAAATAAAACCTTTGACGCTCAAACATCAAAGGTTAAATGGTGCGGATAACAGGAGTTGAACCTGCACCGAGTTGCCCCGACTGGCACCTGAAGCCAGCGCGTCTGCCTATTCCGCCATATCCGCATATTGCTTTAATATTATACCATAATTTTCGCAATTTGTCAATAGATAAACTTTGTTAAAATTTCAAAATATATAAAACGGACGGCATAATGCCGCCCGTCCGCTGATTAAATCAGTCTTTCTTTTCTTCTGCTGCTTCAATAGCCTCTTCAATTTCTTCAATTGTGAGGTCATCACAATCAAATTCAAGAAGCTCGTCGCAGTTAGGGCAATTGATAGAGCCTTCCTCAATCATACCCTCGTCAATAAGAATTGTATCTCCGCAAGAGGGACAAGTAATCTCATAAAGCTCGTCATCATCGTCGAAGTCATAATCCTCATCGTCTTCATCTTCGTCGAAGCAATTATCGCAGTCATCGAAATCGCAATCGTCCATATCCTCATAGAAATCGTCCTCGATTTCGCCGAGATCCTGATCGAGAATATCGCAAAGCTCAGTCAGTTCATCAACCTGTGACTGTAAATCCTCCACATAAGCAACCAGCTCATTCATAACGTCTGCCATCTGAATAAGAGCCTTGCCCTCCTTAGTGGAATTGTCGATGTCGAGACCGTCGAGCAGTCCCTGTAAATAAGACATTTTTTCAGTAAGCTTCATAACAAGCTCCCCCTTTCGTTATATCAGAATTATTATCTGCACAAGGAGCAAATATACTCCTCACGCTGAATGGCAATTATGCTCTGGACATATACTCGCCTGTACGAGTATCAACCTGAATCTTTTCACCCTCGTCGATAAAGAGAGGAACCTTGATTTCTGCGCCTGTCTCAAGAGTAGCGGGCTTTGTAGCGTTTGTAGCTGTATCGCCCTTGAAGCCGGGATCAGTCTGTGTTACAACCAGCTCAACAAAGTTGGGGGGCTCAACACCGAAAACATTGCCCTTGTATGAAAGAATCTTACAGATCATTTCTTCCTTAACGAACTTGAAGTTATCGCCGAGAACAGATGCGCTAATAGGAAGCTGCTCATAAGTCTCCATATCCATGAAGTAGTAGAGATCGCCGTCGTTGTAGCTGTACTGCATATCCTTTCTCTCAACGAAAGCTGTGGGGAACTTAGCAGTAGGGTTGAAAGATGTTTCAACAACTGAACCTGTGATAACGTTCTTATACTTTGTACGAACGAAAGCAGCACCCTTTCCGGGCTTTACGTGCTGGAACTCAACAACCTGAACAACCTGTCCGTCAAGCTCAAAAGTTACGCCGTTTCTGAAATCGCCTGCTGAAATCATAAAAATAAACCTCCGAAATTTAATTGATTAAAGGGAATCCCTAAACATAATTTGTCGGTATACAATCGACAAAATAAAATGTCAACCGCAAATCATTAATATATACTATTATACCATATTTTCGTGTATTTTGCAATACCTAAAACAAATTATTATAAAGATATTATATTTTTTGCACTTTTCGTCATATTTATACATCCATTTTCGGTCAAAATGACAAAATCTTCTATTCTAACACCAAATTTTCCTGCAATATATATGCCGGGTTCTATGGTAATAACTGCACCTTTTTCCAGCATTTTATCATATCTGGGAGCTGCATTGGGAAGTTCATGTATTTCAAGTCCAACACCATGGCCAAGAGAATGTCCGAAACACTCACCATAACCGGCATCACATATAACTTTACGTGCAATTGAGTCAAGCTCTGTGCCTGTGATACCTGCCTTAGCTGCGGCTATAGCTTTTTCCTGTGCCGCCAGAACAACACTATACACTTTTATCATTTCCTCGTCAGGTTCGCCTACGCATACAGTTCTTGTCATATCGCTGTGATAGCCGTTATACACCGCACCGAAATCCATGAGGACAAATTCGCCGTTTTTAATCTTTTTGTCAGAGGGAACACCATGGGGCATTGAAGTATTCTCCCCTGCCAACGCAATTGTGTCAAAGGAAATAGCCTCTGCACCCTTTTCAAGCATAAGGCGGTCAAGCTCAAGAGCAATTTCACGCTCTGTAACGCCCTCTTTTATAAAGTTTAAAATTTCATCAAAGGCGGCTTCTGCGATTTCCTGCGCCTTCATGATACACTTTATTTCGTCATCATCCTTGACTATACGCAGTTTATTTATGGCATTGCTCAGCGTATCAGTTTCAAGTATTCCCACAAATTTCAGATGTTTTTTAAACACATTAAGACGGCTTACAGTCATATCCATGGATTCTATCGCCATATTTCTCACGCCCTTCTGACGGAGCAGCGACGAAATTTCCTTGTACAAATCTTTTGACTCGATAACCTCCGCTGAAGTTACTGTTTCACGGGCTTTTTCGATATATCTGAAATCTATAAGCAGATATGCCTTATCCCTGAAAGCAAGCACCGTGCCTGCCGAAGATTTCATTCCGGTGAAATAACGTCTGTTTACATCCGAAGTTATAAGAACGCTCTCCACACTGTCGGGAAGCAGCTCAAAAAGTTTTTCAAATCGTTCCATTTTAAAGCTCCGCCATTGCCTGAACAGCAAGGTAATAACTCATAAAGCCAAGACCGCATATACTCCCCTTGCAAACAGGAGCAATTACGGAATTTGCACGAAATTCCTCTCTTGCGTCGATATTACTGATATGAACCTCAATTACGGGAATTTTTATTGCAGAAATAGCGTCACGGATTGCATAGCTGTAGTGGGTGTAAGCTCCCGCATTAATAATTACGCCGTCAAAAGCTGTACGTGCTGCATGAAGCTTATCAATAATTGCGCCCTCATGGTTCGACTGAAAAATTTCACATTCCAGTCCCTGCTCTTTTGCTCTGTCCATAATATTATTGTTCAGCACATCAATGCCTGCGCTGCCGTAAACTCCCGGCTCACGTTCTCCAAGCAGATTGAGATTCGGGCCATGTATAACTAAAATCTTTTTAACCATATTTCTTCTCCTTAAATGAAAAAGCGGACGTTAAACGCCCGCTAAATTTTCATATACTGTAAGATTAATACTTACGCTTACGAGCTGCCTCAGACTTCTTCTTACGCTTTACAGAAGGCTTCTCATAATGCTCTCTCTTGCGTACCTCAGCAATAACGCCGTCCTTAGCACAAGATCTCTTAAATCTTTTAAGAGCTGTGTCCAGAGACTCGTTCTTACCAACACGAACTTCTGCCATTTATCATTTCCCTCCCTTGTTCAGAGGTTGCCCACAGGAAACCCCGGAGCTATATGCTAATCACCCTTGCGGATGTCAGTCAACGTTACCTCATTCAATTACGAATATAACATTATTTTACCACATTTTCCGCCTTATGTCAAGCATTTTTCAGTGATTTGTAAAATTCGTTATTTTGCTACAATATTAACAAGCTTATTTGGTACATATATCTGTTTTACGATATTCTTGCCCTCAACAGCTGCTTTTACAGCTTCATCTGCCATTGCCATTGCCATTACTGATTCCTGATCAGCATCAACAACAATATTCAGCTTTGCCTTTACCTTGCCGTTAATCTGTACAACAATTTCAATTGTATCATCCTTGCAGAGGGATTCGTCATATACAGGCCAGCTTTCATAAGCAATTGTGTCATTATGACCGAGAATGCTCCAGATCTCCTCACCAATGTGAGGTGTAATGCAGGAAAGCAACTTTATAATACCCTCAGCATACTCCTTAGGACATTTTCCGATTTTGTAAACCTCATTTACAAATATCATCATCTGGCTGATTGCCGTATTGAACGCAAGCTTTTCATAGTCCTCTGTAACTTTCTTTACTGTCTTGTGGTAAACCTTTGTGAGACTTCCGTCGTTGTCATCAGTAAGATTTTCAGCCTCAGTAAAGAAATTCCATACTCTGTTGATGAACTTTCTTGCGCCCTCTACGCCCTTGGGATTCCAGGGCTTGCTTACTTCAAGAGGACCCATGAACATTTCATAAAGACGAAGTGTATCAGCACCAAAATCTCTTACTATATCGGAGGGATTTACAACAAATTCAGGGAATCTCTTGCCCATCTTGATACCATTTTCACCAAGAATCATACCCTGATGCACCAGCTTCTTGAAAGGCTCCTTTGTAGGTGCAAGACCCTTATCGTAAAGGTATCTGTTCCAGATACGTGAGTACATAAGATGTCCTACAGCGTGCTCAGGACCGCCTATGTAGAGGTCTACAGGCATCCAGTGCTTCAGAAGTTCCTGATTTGCAAATTCCTTATCGTTATTGGGATCAATATATCTGAAATAATACCAGCTTGAACCTGCACTTCCGGGCATTGTTGATGTTTCACGGGTGCCCTTAATGCCGTCCTTGTCGTACTGTTTCCACTCAACAGCATTTTCAAGAGGTGCTTTTCCGTTCTTACCCTTGTAGTCATCAAGCTCAGGAAGAATAAGCGGCAGCTCATTGTCGTCAAGAGAATGAATTTCTCCGTCCTCAGTGTGAACCACAGGAACAGGCTCGCCCCAGTAACGCTGACGGGCAAATATCCATTCACGGAAATGATAATTGACAGTACGCTTTGCTCTGCCCATATTTTCAAGCTTCTTTGTGATAGCTTCCTTTGCTTCCTCAACGGTAAGACCTGTGAATTCCTCGGAATTAATAAGCTTATAGCCCTTTCCAAGATAGCCCTGCTTTTCAAAGGCTGCCTTAGATACATCAACGTGACCAAGCTTGTCGTCACCGTCAATTACCTGTATCATGTCAATATTATGAGCAATTGCGTATTCAAAGTCTCTCTGGTCATGACTGGGAACTGCCATAACAGCGCCTGTACCATAGCTTGCAAGTACGAAATCACCGATGAACATTCTTACTTCTTTTCCGTTTACAGGATTTATACAAGTAACGCCTTTAAGCTCACAGCCTGATTTTGTCTTGTTGAGCTCTGTTCTGTCCATGTCGTTTTTCTTTCTTGTTTCCTCGATGTAAGCCTTAACTTCGTCGATATTTTCAACTCTGTCAAGAAGGCTTTCTGTAACAGCGCCATCGGGAGCAAGAACCATAAATGTAATACCGTAAATTGTTTCTATACAAGTAGTGAAAATGGAGAATTTTCCTCCGCCTACTATATCAAATTCAACCTCAACGCCTGTTGACTTGCCAATCCAGTTACGCTGAATTGCCTTTGTAGATTCAGGCCAGTCGATTTCGTCAAGTCCTTCAAGAAGCTTTTCTGCAAATGCAGGCTGGTCAATAACCCACTGCTTCATGTTCTTGCGTACAACGGGATAGCCGCCTCTTTCGGATTTTCCGTCAATAACCTCGTCATTGGAAAGAACTGTTCCAAGCTCCTCGCACCAGTTTACAGGCATATCAATATACTTTGCGTATCCATCCTCATAAAGCTGCTTGAATATCCACTGTGTCCACTTGTAGAATTCAGGATCAGATGTTGCTATCATCTTTGACCAGTCATAGTCAAAACCGAGCTCCTTGAGCTGTGCTGAAAAAGTCTTGATATTCTCCTGTGTAAAGCCGTTGGGATGATTTCCTGTTGTTACAGCGTACTGTTCAGCAGGAAGTCCGAAGGAGTCATAACCCATGGGATGCAGAACATTGTATCCCTGCATACGCTTCATACGTGATACAATATCTGTTGCTGTATAGCCCTCAGGATGACCTGCGTGAAGACCTACTCCTGACGGATAGGGGAACATATCAAGGGCATAGAATTTAGGCTTGCTGAAATCCCACACATCTGTCTTGAAGGTTTCGTTTTCCTCCCAGTACTTCTGCCATTTCTTTTCTACTGATTTAAAATCATACTTTGCCATTTTTCATCAATTCCTTATAATTTATTTTTTGATAAGCTCTGATAATTCGCTCCACTTATTTGTGAAATGCTCTTTTATATCGTTCTGCTTGACGAGCAGTACAACTGCGCCTGCATCAATTGCTCCCTCTATGAGGTATAGAATGGATGAGGGCAGATTCTTGATATTAGCTGGCAGATTTGTCAGAACTGTAATTGCCATTATAGCTGCTACTGCATAGTTGAGATACTGCAAGCCGCTGAACATAGCTACTGCTGCAAGAACGGTAAAGAGGATGTCGCCAAAATTAAATCCGCCGCCTACAAGCATATTCAAAAGCGTCTTTATAGCGAAATATGCCGCAACGATTATGACGTAGGTTCTGCCTTTTTCATTATTGGTATTCATCAGTTCTCCTCCTTAGTAAGCAGAGAATCAATTTCAACTGCTTCACCATCTGCCCAAAGGCTTTCAAGCTTGTAAAAATTACGTGCTTCTTTGTAGAATACGTGTACGATAATATCGCTGTAATCGAGAATTATCCAAGTATTTCCTGTATCAGATTCCCTTCTGACAGGCTCAATACCCTTCTGTGAAAGCTGAAATTCAACTTCATCTGCAAGGGTACGTGTATGGGTATTACTGGTACCGTTGACAATAACAAAATAATCTGCAAGAATCGTAAGGTCTCCGATTTTTATTGCCTGAATATCCTCGCCTCTTTTTGCGTCAAGGGATTTAATTATAAGTTCAAGTTTTTCTTTATCTGTCATGCTTAATCTTCCTTCCACCATGGTTTCATGCTCGGGTCTCTCATAGGTTCAGTAGTGTCCTCAATTTCCTCAAGAGTAGCACCCGTGTCGTCATATAAATCGTACTGATGATTGAGTACAAGCTCAACCATTGACGTATCTTCCTGTGTCATTCGTTTCTGATATGGGCGATAGTAGTTGTTCAGCAGGTCAATTGTCTCCTGCTTATGAACGGAAAATACAGAATATCCATTGCCGTCTGCGGCATAGAATACAGCGTCCTCGCCGGGAATCATATCCACACGGACATTTTCCATATCAATATTGGATGCAAAATCTGCAACCTTACTCAAATCACCGATAGATAAATCAGTATACACAAGTTCCTTTTCGTATATCTCTTTTATATAGCTGTAAAGCTTGAGTCTGCCCTCGTCCTTGACAATGGAGAAAAGCTTCTGCATAGCGGCAGCCATGAATTTACGCTGATTCTGCATACGTCCGATGTCTCCCTGCATCCACTCACGGCGGAAACGTATGAACCATTCTGCCTGTGCGCCTGTAAGTGTTATATCTCCTTCAGGAATTATCTTGTCGTGCTCGTATATAATTTCATTTTCTATCGTTATTGGAATACCGCCGATAAGGTCAACTATTTCAACAATATCAAAGCAGGCTGTGGTGATATAAGCGTCTATAGGAATTCCGAAATTCTCCTGAACAGCGTTTACTGTACGCTGTATAGGGGGCTGTATGTTGGGATCTCCCATGGAATAGATACTGTTGAATTTACGTGTAACGCTTCTTGTATAGTCGGGCAGGCAGGTATCTCTGGGAATCTGGAGTATATTTATACCGCCGTGACCGATGTCAAGCTGAACTACCCATACAACGTCCGTGTTGAATTCCTCATCGTCAAAACCGAGGAAAAGAATACTGTACTGTCCCTCAATCAGCTGAGGCAGGTCAAGTCCGTCGTTGAAGTTGAGTTCATCAGGATTTTTTTCATCATCAGACAGCAGGTCAAGCTTTACGTTCTCCTTGTTAAGCTCGCCCTCCTTTGCGGCAGGCTGCCAGTTCTTGAAATAGGTTATAAGTGAAATATTTCCGCCGTTCTTTCTGTCAACAAGTATGGGCATATTCAGCACAAGCACCATTGACACAACAACAGCTATCAGCACAGAAGCTGTTTTAACAAGATTATTTATCAGCTTCTCACGCTTTTTTTCCTTTTTGGATTTCTTGACTTTTTTCTTTTTTATCGGCTCATTCTGCGGAATACCCTCGTTGTTCTGCGGAACTCTCACAAGCCTTGCAGGGGACTTTCCACGGGGCGGAGCTTCATATCTGCCGTGATATTCCGAAGGCGAAGCCTCGTATTTTCCATGATATTCCGAGGGGTCTGCTTCATACTTCCCACGGGGTACGCCTCTGCCGTTGTCAACTCTTACAAGTTTTCCCAACGGCTTATTCTGTATGCTGTCATCTGAATGAAAGTCTTTGCTTTCCATTTTCATCCTCTTTTCGTTCTGTCGTGCGATTGCCATATCATCGGCTTCAGGCATCCCTGATAAGCCTTGAATAAAAATTATACCCCTCTACAGTACATGGGGGAATAAATCCGCCCTTTTTAACAACTGATTTTATAGAAAAAACCAATCCCTCAAGCATAGCTGCATCAAGGTCACTGTAAACCAGCTTGCGCATTTTTTCAACATCTTTGTAGGTTCTGTCAGCTGAAACAAGGTCGCCAAGGTATACAATTTCCTCCAGCCGTGACATTCCTGCCCTGCCTACTGTATGGAAACGAATGGAATTTATAATATCTATATCCTCCACGCCCCAAACGCTTTTCACAAAATAGGCTCCTGCCACAGCGTGCCATAGTGAACGGGTTTCAAGCTCCTCACGGCACACAGCAAATCCGCTTTCTGCAATAAGACGCTGCTGTTCCTCAGGAGAAAGTTCCTTGCAGACATCATGAAGAAGTCCGGCAAAATATGCTTTTTCCTTATCCTCGCCGTACTTCACTGCAAGCTTTTTACATTCAGCAGCCACATTCAGGGAATGGATATACCTTTTAGCTGAAAGATGCTCTTTCAGATATTTCTTTTTATCATCTACATTATAGAACAACAGTATCACCCCGATACAATTTTCTCAATGTAATATATTGTACTACATTTTCGTCAAGATAGCAAGAGATTTTTTCATTTTTTATGATTTTTTTTCGTATTTCCGAGGAGGACATCTCAAGAGGCTCAACGGGACATACTATAATTTTCCCGAATTTACGCAAAGTTTCCGCTTTTTCTTCAAGAATTTCAAAATCTCCGTCATTTCTTGAAACAACAGCAAGTGAAGCTGATTTTAGTATATCTTCAAAACCGTTCCACTGTTCAAAGCACATCAGCATATCACTTCCCACAAGGAGAAAAAGCTCATCATCAGGAAATCTTCTGCGAAATTCCTCTACAGTATAAATAGTATAGCTCTTTCTGTCATTTTTAAGCTCATAATCGCAGGGAAAAAGCTTTTCATTGCTCTTGCAGGCAAGGCGCAGCATTTCCATTCTGTCCTCTCCCGATGCATATTCATCACTGGAACGATGGGGGCTTACCCTTGATGGTACAAGATATACCCTGTCAAGATTAAGTATATCCGCTGCACTTTCGGCTAAATGAATATGCCCTTTATGAACAGGATTAAAGCTGCCGCCGTATATACCTATTCTCATTTTGCCTTGGGAATGTTCTCGATTACAGGCTCTTTTGGGTTGCGCTTGAAAAGTACGAATTTATTGCCTATTACCTGCACAACATCTGCGCCTATCTGTTCAGCTACAGCGTCAGCGGCTTCTCTTGCAGTCCAGCCCGAATTTTCAAGAACTTTAAGCTTTATAAGCTCTCTCTTGCGGAGCGCCTCGCCGATTTCCCTGCACATAACCTCGGTAACTCCGCCCTTGCCTATCTGGAATATTGTTTCATACTCCGCAGCAATTCCACGGAGATATGCTCTCTGTTTACTTGTAAGCATAGTCATTATCCTTTCAGTTTTTCACATAAAGCTCTCAGAGCCGCACCACGGTGGCTCAGTTCATTTTTTTCCTCTGCTGTCATTTCAGCCATTGTCTTATCGCCTACCACAAACACAGGGTCATATCCAAAACCGTTTGTGCCCTTTTCTTCATAGCCGATACTTCCGCAGCAGCTTCCCGATACGGTAAAACTGCTCTTTTCATCTATATAGGCGATAACGCACTGGAATGAAGCTGTTCTTTTGTTGTCAGGAATATTCTTCATCTCCTCGATGAGTTTGGCACATTCCTGACCTTTAGGAGCATATCTTGCAGAATAAACTCCCGGTCTGCCCTCAAGTGCATCCACACAAAGTCCGCTGTCGTCGGCAAAAACAGGTATATTTACAATATCGTATACTGCTTTCGCCTTTATAATGGCATTTTCCGCAAATGTCACGCCGTTTTCCTCCGGCTCGCAGTCAGCTCCCGCCTCACGCTGGGAAATCACCTCTATTCCGAGAGGAGCGAGAATTTCCGCCGCTTCACGGAGCTTATTTGCGTTATTGGTAGCAAAAACTATTTTATTCATCATCTCCGCCCTTTCTGCCGAAAAGTCTGCTGAAGAATCCCTTCTTTTTCTTCTTTTCGGGAACTTCTTCAACTTCAGGAACTTCCTCTGCTTCGAGTTCTTCCTCAACTTCGGGAACTTCCTCGACTTCGGGATCTTCTTCAACTTCGGGTTCTTCCTCAACTTCGGGTTCTTCCTCAACTTCGGGTTCTTCCTCAACTTCGAGTTCTTCCTCGACTTCGGATTCTTCCTCGACTTCGGGAGCTTCCTTGACTTCGGGAACTTCCTCAACTTCGAGTTCTTCCTCTGCTTCGGGTTCTTCCTCTGCTTCGGGTTCTTCCTCTATTTCGGGTTCTTCCTCGACTTCGGCAATTTTCTTCTTGATTGCCGCTATTTTATCCTTAATATCAGAATTTTCCTCCTCAGATTCTTCAACTTCGGCTGTTTCTTCAACCTCTGTTATTTCCTCATCAATTTCAGGAATTTCTTCTATCTCAGCCTCTTCCTCTGCTTCCTCTGCCTTCTCAGCAGCATTGCGCTTAGCTTCGTCTATATCAAAGAGAGCATCAACAAACATACGGCTGTCAAAAGGCTGTAAATCGTCAATTTTTTCGCCTACACCTATAAGTTTAACAGGAATTCCCAGCTCATTCTTGATGGAAATTACTATACCGCCCTTAGCTGTGCCGTCCAGCTTTGTAAGTACAATTCCCGTAATCGGCGCAGTTTCGCTGAAAAGCTTCGCCTGACTTACGGCATTCTGTCCTGTTGTAGCGTCCAGAACAAGGAGTATCTCACGAGAACAACCCCCAGCCTTGCTGTCGATAATACGATTGATTTTTTTAAGCTCCTCCATAAGATTTTTCTTGTTATGGAGTCTGCCTGCGGTATCAATTACCACAACATCGCAGTTACGTGCTTTTGCAGCGTCAAGGGAGTCGTATACAACAGCTCCGGGATCACTTCCCTCAGCGTGTTTTACAATCTCAACACCTGCACGTTCAGTCCATACCTGTAACTGGTCAATAGCAGCTGCACGGAAAGTATCTGCTGCCGCAACAACTACTTTTTTACCCTCCTGCTTGAACTGGTGGCAGAGCTTGCCGATTGTAGTTGTCTTTCCTGCGCCGTTTACGCCGATTACCATAATTACCGCAGGAGAAACAGACAGGTCAAGCCCCGTATCGTCGCCCATAATATCAGCCACAACCTCATGTATAAGCTCCATAATGTCGTTAGGATCGGTTATACCCCTCTCCTTGACAAGCTTTCGCACTCTGTCGCATATCTCAACAGATGTTTCAACGCCAATATCGCTCATTATCATCTGTTCTTCCAGCTCTTCAAAAAGCTCCTCGTCTATTTTTGTAAAAGAATTGAATATACGCTGAAGTCCGCCAAGAAAATTATCCTTTGTTTTTTTCAGACCTTCAGCAATTTTAGTGAATAATCCCATAATATCCTCCATTTATGATGAATTAAAGGGGTTTATATGATTTATATGTGAAATTTATTGAATATCAGCCACATCCTCCTGAAAATCAACCTGTTCCATTTTCAGCAGCTTTGATATACCGTCCTCCTGCATAGTAACGCCGTAAAGCACATTTGCCTCCTCCATAGCGCTTCTTCTGTGAGTAACAAGCACAAACTGGGTGGTATCAGTGAAATTTTTCAGATACTGTGCGTACTTTCTGACATTAACTTCGTCAAGTGCCGCATCAATCTCGTCAAGTATGCAAAACGGCGCAGGACGAAGCCGCAGAATTGCAAAATATATGGCAATCGCCACAAACGACTGCTCGCCGCCCGAAAGTGATATAAGATTCTTTATTACCTTTCCGGGAGGTGCAACGCTGATTTCAATTCCCGATTCAAGAACATTTTCGGGATCGTTGAGTATCAGCTCAGCCTTTCCGCCGCCGAAAAGCTCCACGAATATTTCCTTGAAGTTGGCGTTTATAATCTTGAAGCTTTCGCTGAAAATACGACACATTTCTTCTGTAAGATCACAGATTATCTTTTCAAGCTCCTTTTTGGAGTTCTGCACATCAGCCATCTGTGCCGTCATAAATTCGTATCGCTCGGACACTTCACGGTATTCTTCAACAGCGTCAACATTTACACTGCCAAGAGCCTTGATTTTATTTTTTACTATATTCAGCTGTGTCTGTGCGGCAGAAATATCCTCGATTTTTTCAGCTATTTCCACAGCCTCAGAGCAAGTCATTTCATATACGTCCATAAGCTGACGCTTTATATTATCAGTGTCACGGGATGCCGCCTCACGGCGCTCCTCAAGGCGTGTCATTTCGCCTGACAGCTTCTCCTTAGCCTCGTTAAGCTGTTTCATACCCTTCTGTATTTCGCTTACAAGACGGTTCTGCTCCGTGTGAATTTCCTGATAACGTCGGATTTCCACAGCATACTTTTCAGCATTTTCGCCTACGCTTTGCAATTCAGCTTCAAGTCGTTTTATAGCCTTCTGCTTTTCATCTATAATACGTTCATTGAAGGATATTTCATCCTCAAAATGACGGCTGCCGCTGTCAAGCTCAGCCTGCTCCGACTTCATACGCTCAATATCGCTGTTAACCGACTCAATATCCTTGATTACGCCCATTTCACGTATTTTCTTTTCGGACAGCTCAGCAGACAATCCGCCTCGCTCCATACGCAGCTTTTCACGCTTTTCCTGTTCAGCGGACAGTCTGATTTCAGCTTCTTTTATCTGCTTTTCAACAGCTTCCTCTTCATTGCGTGAATTGATTTCAGCCTGTTTAGCGTCGGAAATACGGCTTCTAAATTCTGCCTGCTGACGGTCGGAATTTTCCGCCGCCGCCATAAGCTGTTCTACAAGGACTTCAAGACTTGAAAGCTCCGCATTAATACGTATAATTGCACTGTCACATTCTGCCATTCCAGATTTCACAGCTTCACGTTCATATCTCAGCTTTTCCGATTCTGCACGGAGCTTTTCCATATCAGCTTCAAGCCCCTCACGATGAGATGTAAGACGATTTATTTCCTTATCAAGCTTTTCAATCTCATTCTTACGGGTGATGACTCCTGCTGATTTCTGCGCAGAACCACCGGTAAATGAACCGCCGGCATTAATAACCTGACCGTCAAGGGTTACTATACGGAATCTGTAGCCGTATTTTTTCGCAATAACCGTTGCGGAATCTATATCCTCCGCAATGGCAATACGTCCGAGAAGCGATGCAAATATTCCGCTGAATTTTGCATCATAGGACACTATTTTATCAGCCATGGCAATGAATCCGCCGCAGTCCTCCAGACCTTTTTCTTTGAATTCATAGCCTTTAACTGAAGTTATTGGCAGAAAAGTCGCTCTGCCACCGTGATTTTCCTTCAGAAAGCGGATTCCACGCTTTGCAGCATCTTCATTTTCCACGATGATATTCTGCATCGTGCCGCCAAGAGCTGTTTCCACCGCAAGAGCATACTGCCCCTCAACATTGATATTCTGAGCAACAGTACCGTAAATTCCACTTAATCTGCCCTGTTTTGCAGCCTTGAGAATCTGCTTGACGCTGCCTGCAAATCCCTCCATGCTGTTTTCGAGGTCATTGAGGATTTTCTTTCTCTGCTGACAGTTTTTCAGCTCATAAAGAGATTTTTCAAAATCAGCCTTACAATTCTCAAATTTTTCCCTGCGTGAATTGTAGAGCTTTTCTATACCACTAAGTTTATTATTCAACTCAGATAACTTTGCGGTATATCTTTCTGTTTCTGCTTTATTATCGTTGATTTTTCGGTTATATCCCTCAACAGCTGTTTCTGTATTTCCCGTGCTTTCAAGAAGCTCTGCCAGACGCTTTTCCTCGTCAGCCGCCTGCTGTTTTGCCGATTCTGCTGCAAAATTCAGTTCGCTTTGTCTGATATGCAGGCTGTTTATCTCGCTGTTCAGTTTTTCAACGCTTTCGCTAAGGTCTGAATTTTCCCCCTCAGCGGCTTCAAACTTTGCTGTAATTTCAGCTATTTCCGCCAGAACAGCGGATTTTTCCGCTTCAAGAGCAGTTATTTTCTTTTCCGATTCCTTTATGCGCAGTTTCAGGTCACGTTTTATTTCCTCGGAATCATTCATTGCTTTTTTCGCTTTATTTATAGCTTCTCTGCAATGGCTGATGTCATTTCCGCATACCGCAATATCTGACTTTTTCTGTGATGATGATTGCTCCTCCTCAAGCATTTTACGCCGCAGTTCATCAGATTTTATAGTACATTCCTGCATACGGCGGTAACTGTTCCGAAGTTTCTCCTCCTCACGATTAATGTCGTTTTCAGTATTTTCATACTCCGCACGACTGCAAAGAATATTTTCCTCCAGCTTTTCCAGCTTGTTTTTCAGCTCGTCAAGCCGTGTTACCCACACTGAAAGCTCCAGACGCTTTCTCTCCTCAGCCAGCTTTATAAACTGCTGTGCCTTTTCAGATTGTATTCTCAGCGGTTCAACTCTGCCTTCAAGTTCTGAGAGTATATCCGACAAACGAAGGAGATTTTCCTGTGCGGCAGTCAGCTTTCTTTCCGCCTCCAGCTTCTTGTAGCGGAATTTTGATATTCCTGCCGCTTCCTCGAAGATGTCACGGCGCTCACTGCTTTTTGCGCCCACAATTTCTGCAATACGTCCCTGACCGATAATGGAATAGCCATCTCTGCCAAGTCCGGTATCCATGAACAGCTCGTTTATATCCTTCAGGCGGCAGGCTTTTCCATTAATTAAATATTCGCTTTCGCCGCTGCGGTAGAGCTTTCGTGTAACCGCAACCTCATCGCCCATATCCGCAAGTACATTGTCGGAATTGTCTATATTAAGGGTAACAGCAGCAAAACCCATGGGTTTTCTTGCAACAGTACCGGAAAAAATAACGTCCTCCATTTTATTTCCACGGAGAGTTTTTGTAGACTGCTCACCGAGAACCCAGCGAACTGAATCGCCGATATTACTTTTTCCGCTGCCGTTGGGGCCTACAACAGCCGTCAGACCTTTATCGAAGGTAAGGCTTATTTTGTCGGGAAATGACTTGAATCCCTGTATTTCCAAAGATTTGAGATACACCTGCTCACCTCCGCACTTCAATAGTTTTTATCTCATATTTCGGGATATTTGCATCTCCGATAATTTTTATATTAACACCATGATTTTTAAAATATTCAACATTGGCTTTTTTATGCCCCATTGCCTTGCTTATGCAAGCAGGATTCACTGCAAAAACGAAATCTGAATCGCTTTCGGTATCGCAACCGATAAGCTCCTCCATTTTTCTGCGATATATGTGACTTTCGCATATCTCACGGAAAGCAGGATGATAAAATCCGCCTATCATATCCCGTTCCACAAATTCAGAGGCATGAAGTCCGCATTTTATAACCTTTATGCCCTCATACTCAAATTTCATCATGGCAATTGCGGCAAATTCCGTCACTTCATCAAAGGAAAATGTGCTGTATTCACCCGATTTGTAAAGCTCTCCCAACTTCGTACCTTCAAGTATAACCACAGGATAAATCCGCACTGTATCGGGATGCAGGGAGACTATCTTGTCAAGGGTTTCAAATTCGTCAGACATTTCACTTTTATAGAGTCCCACCATCATCTGCAATCCCAATTCAAAGCCATACTCACGTATGAGTGCCGCCGCTTTTTCCACATCTGCCGAAGAATGTCCTCTTTCATTAGCTTCAAGGACTTTATCGGACATGGACTGCGCTCCCAGTTCAATAGCCGTAACGCCGTATTTTTTCAGCAGCGACAGAATATCCCTGTCTATGCAGTCGGGACGGGTAGAAATACGGATTCCCCTGAATTTTCCGCCGCCCACAAAGGAGCAAGCACTTTCAAGAAGCTCCGTCATATATTCTTTCGGAATCGCTGTAAAACTTCCCCCGAAAAAAGCAATTTCCGTATTTTCAGGGGATTTCACTTCCGCAAGGGCCTTTTCGCATATCGCCCTTACATCGTCCCCGTGAGGTATACGCTGTGCGCCGCTTATTGTGCGCTGGTCGCAGAATGTACACCTGTGGGGACAGCCGATATGCGGGATAAATATTGATATATTTGCGTGTTTCATACGCTTGTATTATAGCCCATAAGTTCCAGAGCTTCCTTTGCGGCAAGCTGTTCAGCATCCTTTTTGCTTCTGCCCTTGCCCTTGCCGATAACCTGCGAATTGAGCATAACCTCAACTACAAAACGCTTATTATGGTCAGGGCCTTCTTCGCCTATGAGAACATATTCAACCTTTTCTTCGGGATTCTTCTGAACGATTTCCTGTAATACTGTCTTGAAGTCACCAAATGCCATCTTTGTGCCGTTAGTGGGATTTTCGGGGATGAACCGCAGAATATGCTTTCTTGCTGCCTCCATACCGCCGTCAAGGTATATCGCCGCTATAACAGCTTCAAATGCGTCCGCAAGTATGGAGGGACGCTCTCTGCCCCCTGTATTTTCCTCACCCTTGCCGAGGAGTATGAACTTTCCAAGCTCTATCTGCTGAGCGAATACATGAAGACTCTTTTCGCATACAAGCGACGCTCTGAGCTTTGTCAGATCACCCTCTGCAACGGAATCCAGATGCTTATAAAGATAATCCGACACAACCACAGAAAGTACGCTGTCCCCCAGAAACTCAAGGCGCTCATTGCTGCCGTTGGGATTCTTCCTCTCGTTTGCATAGGAAGAATGAGACAGCGCATTTATCAGCAGCTTTCTGTACTTGAATTTATAGCGGATATTTTCCTCAAATTTTACAATATTTTCAATGTCATTCATCTTAATTTTACCTCTGGGAATTTTCCTCGACATATTTTTCAATTGATTCGATTACTTTTCCTTCAACACATCTCTGTGCCTGACGCACGGCATTGAAAAATGCCGTTGAATCGGAACTGCCGTGAGCCTTGATAACCGGTTTTTTTACGCCCATAAGCGCTGAACCGCCTGTTTCACGGTAGTCCATCTGCTTTTTGAACTGTTTGATTTTACCAAAGGAAAACAGTGCACCAATTGCACCTGCTCCCGAAAAAATCCACTTCATTTTTTTTGCAAAGAATGACCCCATACCCTCATAGAGCTTAAGCACGATATTTCCTGTGAATCCGTCTGTTACTACTACGTCACACTCACCCTTAGGCAGGTCACGTGCCTCTATATTTCCAACAAAATTCAGCTTTGACTCATTTAAAAGCTTATAGGCTTCTATTTCAAGCTCTCTGCCCTTTGTCTCTTCACTGCCGATGTTAAGCAGGGCAACTCTGGGATTTTTTACACCCATTACCTTTTCCATGTAAGCGCTGCCCATAACTGCAAACTGCACCAGCATTTCGGGGCGGCACTCCGTATTTGCACCTGCATCAAGGAGTATAAAACTGCCCTTATCCGCAGGAAGTACGGGAGAAGGAGCTACACGTTTGATACCCTTGATACGCTTTACAATAAAAGTTGCGCCCATTACAAGTGCACCTGTACTGCCTGCGGACACAAAAGCATCTCCCTTTTCTTCCGCCAGAAGCTGCATACCAACAGCCATGGAAGTATTCTTCCCTGATTTTATAATTTCCTTTGGTTCTTCGTGTATATCAAAAACACCGTCTGCATGGACAATTTCCATTCCATCAAGGCTTATTCCGTTATCTTCAGCGCATTTTTTTATTTTGTCCTCGCTGCCTGTGAGAACTATCTGAACTCCAAGCTCCTTTACAGCCTGTTCACAGCCTTTTATGACTTCAAGAGGCGCATTGTCGCCTCCGAAAGCGTCAACAATTATCCTTGCCAATTCTATCAAGCTCCCCTTTCAAAGCCGCTACTGCCCTGTTGGCATAAACGCCGTATTTTTCCTTCTTGTCACGTATTCTCTCACCGATGTCGGGGAGTATTCCCATATTTGCACCCATAGGCTGGAATTTTCCGCTGTTGAAGCTGTCGCTGATGTAGGAGGTCAGCGCTCCAAGCATTGTCTCACGGGGCAGATTTATAGGTTCAAGTCCAAGTATCTTTCTTGCGGCGGCTGTACCTGCAATGAGTCCGCTTGCAGCAGATTCCATATATCCTTCAACTCCCGTAATCTGTCCTGCAAAATAGATATTTCCGTTGCTTCTCATAGAAAAATCACTGTTGAGCAGTTCGGGACTGTTTATGAATGTATTTCTGTGCATAACGCCATATCGCATAAAATCAGCATTTTCCAGTCCGGGAATCATAGAAAATACACGCTTCTGTTCACCGAATTTCAGATTCGTCTGGAATCCTACCAGATTGAACAGAGTAGCCTCCTTGTTCTCACGGCGAAGCTGAACAACTGCATAAGGACGCTTTCCTGTGCGGACATCTGTAATTCCTACAGGCTTCATGGGACCAAATCGCATTGTGTCAACGCCTCTTGTAGCAAGCACTTCAATCGGCATACATCCCTCATATACGCTGAAAGGATGTGTTTCAAAATCTTTCAGCTGAACTCGCTCTGCCGAAACAAGCGCTTCGTGGAAAGCAAGATATTCCTCTTTATTCATGGGACAATTTATATAATCCGCATCCCCCCTGTCATATCTGGATGCAAAAAATACTTTTTCCTTGTCAAGACTCTCATAAGTCACGATAGGCGCTGCCGCATCGTAAAAGCTCAGTCCCTCTCCGCAAAGATTTTTTATAACTTCCGCCATTGCTCCGTTGGTAAGAGGACCTGTGGCAATAATATTAATACCGTCAGGAAGTTCTGTAACCTCTCCCTCAATTACCTCAATGAGAGGATTTGTTTTTATTTTCTCCGTAACAGCGTCAGAAAATTTCTCTCTGTCAACCGCCAGTGCTCCTCCTGCTTCAACGGCATTTTCCTTTGCACAGGGAACAGTCAGCGAACCAAGCATTTCCATTTCTGTTTTCAGCAGACCTGCTGCCGATTCCAGTCTTGCTGCTTTAAGAGAATTTGAGCATACAAGCTCTGCAAATCCGCCGTATTTATGAGCAGGACTGAATTTCTGCGGCTTCATTTCGTAAAGCCGAACATTTATACCATAACGTGCCAGCGCCCATGCAGCTTCACAGCCTGCAAGTCCTGCACCGATAACATTAACCGTCACGCTCATTTTTTCAGCTCTCTTTCGTAGTTGCAGCCTTCGTTTTCACATATAAGCTTACCTGATTTTCCGCCCTTGTTGAAAAGGGATTTTCCACATTCGGGGCATTTTTCAGCTACGGGTACATTCCATGTCATAAACTCACAATCGGGATAACCCTCGCATCCATAGAAGCTTCTGCCTTTCTTGGACTTTTTAAGCAGCATTTTTTTGCCGCATCTTGGACAGCATCCCTCAGCTTCCGTTACAAGCTGTTTTGCATTCTTACATTCAGGGAATCCGGGACAAGCAAGGAATTTTCCATATCTGCCGTACTTTATAACCATATTTTTACCGCAGTTTTCGCAGATAACATCGGTTTCCTCGTCGGGTACTTTCACACGTACACCATCCATAGCTGTTTCTGCTTTTTCAAGGTCTGCGGCAAAATCTTCGTAAAACTCATGAAGTGTTGAAACCCAGTCTTTTGAGCCTTTTTCCACTTCGTCAAGGTTGCTCTCCATATCGGCAGTAAATTTAGCGTCAACTATGCCTTTGAAATGCTCTTTCATAAGCTCCGTAATGACCTCGCCAAGAGATGTGGGCTTCAGCTGTTTTCCCTCATGCTCCACATACTGTCTTGCAGTAATTGTAGATATAGTCGGAGCATACGTTGACGGTCTGCCGATACCGTTTTCCTCAAGCGCCTTGATGAGCGACGCTTCTGTATATCTTGGAGGCGGCTGCGTGAAATGCTGATTTCCGCCAATAGATTTCAGCTTTGGCTTATCTCCCACTGCAAGAGGCGGAAGCTCTTTTTTCGCTGCTTCCTTACCCTCGGTTGCTTCCTCATAGAGAACAGTAAAACCATTGAATTTCACGGAATATCCCGAAGCACGGAAAACACAGCCATTTGCTGAAATATCCGCTGAAACCGTGTCAAGAAGTGCGTTTGCCATCTGGCTTGCAATAAATCTTGACCACACAAGGTCATACAGCTTATACTGGTCGCTTGTAAGGCTTGACTTTACACGTGCAGGTGTAAGGTCAGGCAGTGAAGGACGTATAGCTTCATGAGCGTCCTGTGCATTATTCTTTGATTTGTATACCCTCGGCTTTTCGGGGAGATACTCCTTGCCGTAAACGGTGCTGATATATTCCGCAGCGGCAGCCTTTGCCTCATCGGAGATACGCAGACTGTCCGTTCTCATGTAGGTAATCAGACCTACTGCGCCGATTCCCTCAATGTCCACACCTTCGTAAAGCTCCTGTGCAGCCTTCATTGTACGCTTTGAAGTGAAGCCCAGCTTCTTTGAAGCCTCCTGCTGCATGGTAGAAGTAATAAAGGGAGGTGCTGGCTGTTTCTTTGTGACACGCTTTTTAACAGCTGTCACTTCATATTCTGCATTTTCAAGGCGTTTCAGCAGTTCATCAGCCTGTTCCTGACTGAGAATTTCAAGTTTCTCCCCGTCAATGGTAAGAAGTGACGCATCAAACACCTTTCTTGAACCGGGAGCTGTAAATTTAGCGTCAATTGACCAGTATTCCTTAGGAACAAAAGCACGTATTTCGTTTTCTCTGTCAACCACAAGGCTTACAGCAACCGTCTGCACTCTGCCTGCTGAAAGTCCTCTCTTGACTTTTTTCCAGAGAAAAGGACTGAGCTTATATCCCACAAGGCGGTCAAGAATACGTCTTGCCTGCTGTGCATTTACAAGGTCTATATCTATTTTATGAGGATTACTCATACCATTTGTTACGCCGCTTTTGGTAATTTCATTGAATGCAACACGAATATCGTCCTCAAGATTGAGCTTGAGCATCTGGGCGATATGCCACGAAATTGCTTCTCCTTCACGGTCAGGGTCGGTTGCGAGATAGACCTTTTCGCACTTTTTCGCACGTTTTTTCAGGTCCTTGATTACATCGCCCTTACCCTTCATATCTATATACTGAGGCTTGAAGTTGTCCTCAACATCAACTCCCAGCTTTGATTTCGGAAGATCTCTTACATGACCCATAGAGGCTATAACCTCGTAGTCCTTTCCGAGATATTTCTGAATCGTTTTCGCCTTTGCAGGCGACTCTACTATAACTAAATTTGCCATTTATATCCTACCTCATATTCAGAAGTTTGCTTCATAAATTCTGCCGGGACATGATTTGATATACCCCAGCATTTCCAGTTCCGTAAGCTTCATCAACAGTCCTGCGGAATCTGTTTTAAGTTCAGCAGCTATAATATCTATATGCACCTTTTCCTCACGTTTTATCAACTCTGCAATATCCCGCAGTATTCCCTCCGGAACAGCAGATAAATCAGACGTATCAGCAGAATCTCCCGCAGCCTCTGCTGCTTTGACCATTTCGGCATAGCTTTCATTCAGTGAAAGATTTTCTCTTTTGATTATTTCATTCATGGCTGAATGTTCAGATATATCAGAAGT
>JAFXAJ010000121.1 GCA_017517145.1 Ruminococcus sp. | reverse complement strand
TTTGTAGAAAAGGAGTTAAAAAATGGCAACTGTTAAAAAGCACATATCCAAAAAAGGGCAGATTACCTACTATATACGTACATACGACGGCTACAGCAGTAACGGCAAGCAGATTGAGCGTTCTATGACATGGAAACCACCGGAAAGCATGAGCGCTAAGCAGATAGAGAGGGAACTGCAAAGGCAGATTGAAAAATTTGAGGAAACAGTCAAAATAGGTGCATATTATGATACCAATATTCGTTTCGGTGATTATGGTGAAGCTTGGCTGGAGATTAATCGTCCGCCGCAGCTTGCTCCGAAAACCTCTGAATGTTATCGAGGAATGTTCAAAGACATAAAAGAAACATTGGGTGATATAAAGCTTGTGAAGCTTCAATCCCGTCATTTGCAGATGTTCTATAACAATTTGCGTGAAGACGGTGTTAAGCGAACAGGAGCTTATGCTGTTTCGGATAAGATAGATGATATAAGAAAGAATATGCAGCTCTCAAAGGAAAAGTTTGCGGCATTATGCGGAGTATCCTCTACAACCATTAGTACTGTCTGCAAGCCTGACGGACATATCAGCGTTAAATCAGCTGAGAAGATAGCAAAGAGGCTTAATACACCTGTTCAGCAATTGTTTGAACTGCATCTGAATACCGGAGGTTTGTCGGATAAGACCATACTTCACTACCATAAGCTCATAAGCACAATACTGGCACAGGCAACCCGTGACAGACTTATTCCTTTCAACATCTCTGACAGGAATCTCATGAAAGCTCCTAAACAGGAGAGAAAGGAAGCTGCTTTCCTTGATGAGGAACAAGTAAGGCATGTTCTGGAACTGTCAGCGGTAATTGTTAATCGACATCAGGCATTAATATGAACCGGGGAGCTTCTCATTGGAGAGGCTCTTTTATTTTATCTATTTTTATCTACATTTCCATTGCAAATATAACAATTATGTGGTATAATATAGAAAAACAGACGAGGAGGAAACCATATGAAATCGAAACTCGTATAAACCATTATTGTGATAGGATGTATATAGAAAACTCGTTTACTTAGGAGGGTAAAGCTATGAAAAAACAGTTTTTAAGTATTCTGATTGCATTGGTTATGGTAATCAGTATTATACCAATCAATACATTTGCAGAGGATAGCGGTTCGGGAAGTTCCACAACTGAAAGCTACGGCGATTTTATTGACGGCGAACAGGTTCTCAGAGATATGATTGAAAAGAATGGAATGTACGCTCATCCTCGTATCATTATGTCGAATGAGAAATTTGCAAAACTGAAAGCAAGTATCGGAGATGATTCAGTAACGGCGATTCTTCTCGAAAAGCTCCGCAATGAAGCTGACAGACATCTTAATGAGCCTGTATCGCAATATGAAATCCCCGACGGTATACGACTTCTTGAAACGTCCAAAAGAATACAGCGTCGTGTTGCTGCACTTGCTATGGCATACAATATTTTCGGAGATGAAAAATATGCTCAACGCTGCTATGCAGAACTTGAAGCGGCTTGTAATTTCAAGAACTGGAACCCCAGCCATTTTCTTGATACTGCTGAAATGAGTACAGCTTTTGCACTCGGTTATGACTGGCTATATCATTGGATGAACGATGAGCAGAGAGCGTTTCTCAGAAAAAATATGATTGAAAAAGGACTTATGCAGGTCATGGAGGATTATGAGGATAAGCCACGTAAACGTACTTACCGCTGGTATCAGGATTATCCCGGAGATAACTGGAAACTTGTATGCAACGGAAGTATGAGCATGGCTGCACTTGCAATCGGAGATGAAGCCGAAGCAAGTGATATAGCTTCCGATGTTCTCACCTATGCGTACAAGGAGTCGTATTCCTTTGTCCGCCGTGCCTACAGCGACAAGGACGGAACATACAGCGAGGGACTGGGATATTGGGATTATGCAACATATTATCTCGGCTTGCAATCCTCCTCTCTGATAAGTGCCGCAGGAACGGATTACGGTCTTGCGGATCATGAGGGACTTCGCAAATCTGTGGATTTTGTCCGCTATATGAGTTCAAATACGCCAAAATCATTTAGTTTCGGTGATGACGGTGACAGCCGTGATACTGGCTGGGCGGTTCTTCTGTGGCTTGCAGAATACTATAATTCCTATGATATAGCTGCTACTCGTCTTAAAAAAATAGAAAACGACAGTTTTAATTATCTTGATCTTCTGTGGATTGACGAAGAGAAAACACCCGATTCTGCCAGCGATATTCCTACTGATTGGGGAGAGATCGGTGCCTCAAATGCAAGTTTCAGAAATACCTGGGACGAAAGCGGAATTGTGGCGGCACTCCATGTCGGTGAGAATAATTATAAATATCACGGTCACTATGATTTGGGTACATTTTACCTCGAATCAAACGGTGCAAGATTTTTTACAGATTTGGGAAACGAAAATTATGAGCTTGATAATCGTCAGTATTCCTACCGAATAAGAGCAGAAGGCCATAATACACTTGTCATTAATCCTTCGCAGGAACTGGATCAGCAAGAAGGTGCAGAATGTCTTATAAGAAGTTTCAGCGGTGGAAATGAAGCTTATGCCGTTACTGATTTAACTGCTGCATATAAAAATAGCGGTGCAGAAAGTGTTGTTCGTGGATTGAAAATGATAAAGGACAAGGAATGTGTTATCATTCAAGATGAAATTTCTCTTATTGCCCCAGGTGAAATATACTGGTTTGCCCATACAAAGGGAGATATTGCGGTTGCTGATGACGGCAGAAGTGCTGTTGTGACTGTCGGCTCGGAAAAAATGTGGGTAGGGCTTCTCAGCAACGGCGGTAAATTTACGGTGATGAATGCGGAACTGCTGCCAACTTCCCTTGATGTTCCTAATCAGACAGACAACAGCAGTTACAGAAAGCTTGCTGTTCATTTGACAAATATCAAGGATACGACAATTTCTATAGCCTGTATTCCGCTGAAAAATGGAGAAACGCAGCCTACATGGATTCCGTCTGTGAAAGCGATATCCCAATGGACTCCTGAAACAACAGCGGGAGATGTCAATGCTGACGGTCAATTCAATGTTGCTGATGTGGTATTACTCCAGAAGTGGCTGCTTGGAGTTCCCGATACGAAACTTGCCAACTGGAGAGCAGGAGATTTCTGCAATGACAACAGACTTGATGTATTCGACCTGTGTATTATGAAGCGTGAACTGGTAAAAAATAACTGAATTTAAAAAGAGCCTTCCGTCATGAAAGGCTCTTTTATATTGAACGATTATGTTAGCTTTACCATAAGTATTCCTGCATAAGTTTTTTAAAGGTATCCTTATACCTCAACAAGAACTTCCCATTTTCCATTTCTCTTGTCGTTTTTTCGGCGAAGAACTCCTTTTTCCTGGAGTTCTACAGTTTTTCTCTTTATTGTTCTCTCTGACATTCCAGTAGAAGAAGCCAGATCTTTTTGTGTAATGGATGGGTTTTATATGATTTCCTTTATAATAGCCAGTTCCTCCAAAGTGTAATTTTGGCACTTTGAAACCTAAGAAATGGCACTTTGAGTGGCACTTTGAACTTTATGATTTAGAGATGCCATTAAAGCAGCCAATTTTAAAACCAATTGATCCTTGAATTCTGCATTGTATTTCTCCTACAGCACCTCAACTCCATGGAACAGAAAGTGCATCTTGTCAATTTGTTTGTCAATATGCCAATGCCCCATATACAGACCCTACGCATGAAAAAGTCCCCTTTTTCAAGTTGGAAGTCTTGTAACCAGATTGTAACTATTTAAAGAGACATAACATAATCAAGATGTTTAGCAGGGTCAAGTGAAATTATGAACATTTTCTTGCGTATAGATAGATTGGGTTTGTAAAAAGGTACATGTTTGAGCATAGAAAGGCACCATTTACGTATAATATTCATGTTGGCAGCAGCGGTTTTATCCAGAGTATGATCAGCATCTTCCCTAAATGTTACATCAAGCTGCCAATGCATAGATTCTACTGACCAATGTCCTCTTACAGCTTTTGAAAATTCGTCTATATTACACGGCAGACTGGATATATAATACCTTTTTTCTGTCACACCATTAAATTTTCTGACAACCATACCGATACTTTTTATACCTTTCCATTTTTCTTTTCCATTTAGCCAGCTTATTGAAGTTGTCTGGTAATATTCTCTAACTTCCGCCATACCATGATTTTTATCAATTGTTTTTAAATAATTGCCGTTTTTTATAATTTTCTCAATATGCTTTTCATCATTGAGATACAACGAAATATCTTCATACAGGCTTTTCTGATTTTCTTTTACTGCTAATCATAATGACAGCGTTTTTCTCTGATTTTTTCTGCAATTGCTGTTTGCGTTCCCATTGCATCAATTGTAATTATGCTGCCCTTGATATTCAAAACGTCCAGAAGCTGCGGTATCGCTGTTATCTCATTACTCTTCTCATCTACTATTTTTTGTCCGAGACTATATCCTCCATCTTTACACCATGCTGTTACTATATGATTTGGTTTTCTATCTTTTTGACTGTTTCCACGCATAGTTTTCCCGTCAATACATACGATTTTTCGCAGATTTATCCCTTCTCCTTTCTCAAACGCTTCTATCCATTTGTTATATGCTTGCTGAAAATATTCTGTTGATATCATTCCCATTACCCTCTGCATCGTATCATGTGACGGTACACCATTTTCATAAAGTGCAAAAGAAGCTTTGAAATCTGCTGAGGAATATATCTCTGATGCAGAACAGAGGTGATATTTTGACACTACAGGAAATATTACCGTATTTTTCAATGGAGCTTATGAGAAGCAAGAATTTACTTAAACCGACGGCTACATTAAACGGAAAAACCATAATGAATGTCATTGCGGATCATATAGTTGCACACTCAGAATGACGAAATACAGCCATTTGTGCAAAATGTACATTTTTGATGTGAGGTATCGTGAGACTATAGAAAGCTAAAAAGGTCACATAGAAAATGCAAAAAATGCACAGATACAGATAACAACAACATAATTGCAGGAAACAACGGGGAGGATATAAGACAAGTTGTTAATTCTTCGGGAAAAGGATTCTTCATAAAATACACCGCCCACACTCCCTATACCCTGTTTTATCAAAGGAGTTCAGCAACGGGGAGGATTCAAGACAAATCAGAAATTTCTCCCTTTATGAGTTTTGGGAAAGAGCATTTATTTGCGTTCTGTGAGCCTGCTCCATCAGTACAGTAATTATTTTAGCTGCGGAGTAGCGGCCGACAAAACGCTTTCTGAGTACCTTAGAGAGTATATAAAACAAAAGGGAGCAGGCTGTTTCCAGTCTGCTCTGTATTAAGATCAAGCACATCTATTACACACTTTGAATGTTGTTACTATTGTTGTGTTGTTTGGCTCTTTCTTCTCTTATGCCCTGAATTCTGCCACCGTCATAAATTGCTGCAAGCAGACCATACTTATACCAAGTCAAATCAGGTTCGTTTTCGATGTTATTGAGCTTTATGTATGCCTGTTCTATATCTCGGGCACGCTGTAAACTCTCAACAGTTCCTGCACGTCGAAAAATTTCTACTACTTCCTCAGCAGTTATCATAATCTCTGCTTTTTGTTTCTGTATCATAAATATGCCCTGTTATTTGAGCTTCGGAAGAACTTCCGTTAGTATGATTATATTATACACTATAAATAGTGAATAGTCAATTCTCATTATACACAAATTATAGTGAATGTATTTGTGCAGATGTACACTTGAAATAGTGACTATTTTGTGATACAATATAATAAATAGGTTCTATAGATATGCAAATCAGAAAGGAGAAGCTAATGTCGATAAAATATGATAAACTTCTTGCACTTCTCAAAAAAAATGGATATACCTCATATAGAATTCGAAAAGAAAAGATTGTCGGTCAGGCAACGTGGCAGAAAATACAGAACGGAGGAGACATTGATACACGTACCATTGCAAAGTTCTGTAAGCTGCTTAATTGTCAGCCGGGAGACATACTTGAACACAAGGAGGAAGAAATATGAAAATATATACAATAATTGGCGGAGTGAATGGAGTAGGCAAAAGCAGTCTTTCGGGGGTTCTGTCTGCTGAAAAAACTGATTTGGGTATTATAATAGATACCGATAAGCTGACAGCTGAGCAGGGCGGTGACAGAATTAAAGGCGGTAAACTTGCAATTGAACGGATTGAGGATTGTCTTAAAAAGGGCATAAACTTCACTCAGGAAACAACTCTCTCGGGAGTACGCACGCTGAAAACTATTCAGAAAGCCCGTGAACTTGACTATTTCATTCGTTTATATTATGTTGGTGTAAGTTCCTCTGAGGAAAGCATAAAGCGTATAAAGAACCGTGTTGAGAAGGGTGGACACAATATAGCTCCACAGGACGTTGAAAGACGTTATAGCAAACGCTTTGAAGATTTGGCTAAGATTCTGCCTTACTGTAATGAGGTACGCTTCTTTGACAATGAGAACGGCTTCACTGAGAAGGCGGAGTACAAGAACGGTTCACTTATTACAAAAGGCGGCTATGTTCCAGATTGGATTAAGGAGCTTGCTGATTACCTGAATAGCAATTAATTACAAGAAGCAGGAATAACAGCCTGCTCCTTTCGCTTTATAAATGGTGTCAAAAGGGTTCGGTTCTCCGAGCAAAACGGAATTCCTTTTGCTATGCTTGCTTTCTCTCAAAAGCTCTTTAAATGCTCTGTCCCTAAGCCGTCCTGTGTAGTTCAGAGCAACATCTCCCAGAATGACGATTATATCCTCGGGTTTGGGTTGGAATCTTTCAAAAAGCGTATAGATAGGTTCAAGTTCGCCGTGAATATCGCCTGTGATGTATACCATAATGCGATTAAAATGTATTGACAAAATGCATTAAAAATAAAATTTATTTAAGGAGTATGAATTATGGAAAAAAGTGATAAGGAATTAATAATGGAATCTTATGATTATCTAAAAAATTTATGTGATTTCATTTCAGAGGATTACGAATACAAATTTGAAAATCCTGCCACCGAAGAAGAAATAAATAATTGGGTAATTGAAAACAATATAGAGATTCCTTCAATGTTTAAAGAATGGCTGCTATTAACGAAAAGCTGCGATATGGCTGACAGATGTTGGTGCATTTTCTGGCCTGAGGTTGAGGACGAGGACAATGTTTTAATAGGCAGCTTTGTCGGAGATGGTGAATATTTATATTTTTCCGGAAAAACAGGTGAATTTTACACAATTTTTGATGGTGAAGTTGAGGAGTACGATTCGTTTGACAGTGTGCTTGCATATATTTCTGCTGATTTAGAAGAAAAAGCTGAAGAAATATATGGAGAAGATTGGTCAGATGAGTTTGATGAGAAGTATGATTAATAATATTTGTTGTAAAAATTGCAGCAATAAAACCGAAAAATGGAGGCGTTAAAATATGTCGTATATCCCTGAAATACCAAATAATAGTTTAACAGAAAATCTTAAAAAACTTGTTCAATTAACTCAGCAGTTAAATGATGAATACTCTTTTTATTATTCTTCTCCGCTAAGCGAAACTGAGATAGCTGAAATTGAGCGTACAAATAACATTTCGTTACCTTCATCATACAAAGAGTGGTTGATGTTTTCCAATGAAGCAACAATATGTGGTGCTATTGCAGAGTTTTATGATATAAAGAAAATAATCAATAGTCCCAATTTCGTACACGGTGATACTGTCATTATCGGCTCTATGATTGGTGATGGAGAAATTATTTGTTTTTCAAAGAGTGATGGTGCTATATTTACTAATGACCATGAAGAAATATATGAAGTTGATAGTTTTGATGACATTCTTCTAAGTGTTATTGAACAATTACAATACAGAGTGTGATTGAATTAATTTTCATATTTGGCATTAACGGACATGATAAGCGGTTCCTGATTCTTAACGGAAATATAACGGAAATATTCAAATTTCGGTTGTCGTGAAGCATAACAGCAAAAAAATAAAGCCTGTGCTTTTCCCTAAACATAGGCTTTTGTTATGGTGGAGCATAGGGGATTCGAACCCCTGACCCCCACACTGCCAGTGTGATGCGCTCCCAACTGCGCTAATGCCCCATAAATATTACCGTTACATTATACCACATTTTTTTATAAATGTCAATAGAAAATTCAGAAGTAAAACATGATAAAAATGGCTGCACGGTATTGTGCAGCCATAATAAATATTCAAATTAAAGATTTTCCAGAGGTATAGATTATTAATGGAATAATAAATTATTCACCAAGATCAGGAAGTGAGTCAATAAGCTTAGCATCAAGTCTCTGGATTGAAAGTGCATCGCCTGCTGTTACGCCTGTCTTACCGTCAACGTCTGCATTAGCAGCTCCCTGTTCAGAAAGTGCATACTCATCATTGTTTCCAAGATGCTGAAGAATTGCTGTTGCATCAGCGATTGATACAACGCCGTCACAGTTAGCATCACCGAGAAGTGTTGCAGGAATTGAAGGTACTGAAGGAGCATCTGTGGGATCAGTTACAGGAGGTTCAGTTGTGGGGGGCTCTGTTGTAGGAGGTGTTACAGGCTCTCCTGCCTTCTCTGTCATTGCAAAGAGATATGTGAGAGGTGAATTCCAGTAAATAGTAATTTCATTTGTGGAATAACTCTCTGCGTTGTCTACCCAGCACTTAGCGTCAGGGCTGTCGATACAATAAGCCTTAGCTGCGGGATCTTCGAGGTTCTGGTTAACACCGCCAACGAGCATACCGGGCATACATTTACCTACAGCCATAGAAGGACGGTGGTGAGGAGCTACAGGAGCTACTGTACCAAAGCCTGTTACAAAGCTTGTTCCGAGGGGGTTAGTTCCAAGGAGATAGTCAAGCTGTGCTGTTGCCTTATCAAGGTACTCCTGCTCTCCTGTAAGCTTATATGCAAGAGCAAGGATATTGCCTGCGTTAGCAACAGTCATGTTACTTCCCCAGTTGTACTCTACAAGAGTTACACCATAAGGCATTACATCAGATACAGACTTCATATCCTTAGCCTGCTTGAGAACTGTTTCGGAAGCAGCTGTGTAAATATCTGATGTCTTATCAATGCCGTCCATTGTAAGTATAGCTATATTACCGTAGTCACCTACTGTAGACCAGTCAAGACCTCTCTTTACAGATGCGTCTGCAATATATGACTCATCCCCTGTTGCACGATAAAGCTGTGCCTTTGCCCAGTAAATTTCATCAGATGTTACCTTGTCGCCGTACTCACCTGTTACAACATCAGCAGGGTTTTTATAACGCACATTTGGGTTTGCAATTGCCCATTCATAAGCCTTCTTTGCTGCTTCAAGACATGTATCTGCAAATTCAGCATCAACATCCTTATAGAACTCATAAGCAAGTGCCATTGATGCTGCAAAATCAGCTGTAGCTGTTGTAGATTTGGGCATTACAATAAGAGGCTTTGTTTCTTCCTCAGGCATGATATATTGGGGGAATGTTGCGCAAGTAACCTTGTGATATACACCGCCGTCTGTCTTATCCTGCATTTTCAGCATCCATTCAAGTTCGTAACGTACTTCGTCAAGAACGTCGGGAGTACCATTGCCGCTTTCAGGAATTCCTACATTGTCAGAGAAAAGCTCAGGAGATGCATCGTAAGCGTAAAGAAGATCTGCTACTGTCTTTGCAGCTGCTACGATATATCTGCCGTAGTCGCCTGCATCGTGCCAACCGCCGTTTACATCAATCTTTGTATCAGTATCGTAGATTGTTGCCATTGTGTCATGACATGAAGGATGTGCAAAATCCTTATCCTCTACAGCAGTTCCGCATCTCTGGAGATATAACATTCTCAGAGTTTCATCAAATATATCATCATAAACGTCATTGCCGATTACAAAAGGATAAGAATCGTCAAGACCTTCAGACTTAATTACATAAGTACCGGGAGTTTTAACAGCAGAAAAATCACCCGTATAGTTTGTTTCCTCAGCCTGAATGTTCTTCTTGGGACCTTCCATTGTACCTGTGAATACAACTTCTTCTGTATCAACATTTACAATCGAGAAATCGCCGCCCTCTGTATTTCTGAAAACAGCTGTCTTTTTTGCATCAGGTCTGTATCCAACCTGGTTTGCAATAATGGAAGCCTGATAGCCCTCTGCTTCGCTGTAATCAACGTTACTGTCGTCAATAAGTTCAAGTGTTACATTATCAAAATAAAGCGTATGTTCAGGAAGATCCGCAGGGTCCTGCTTCTCAACACCGCAGTTGAAGCAAAGCTTAGCCATGATATCTGTTTCTTCTTCCATTACAAACTCTTTCTCAAAAGTTTGCATTTCTGTTGTAACATCACACCCCATCCATACGTATGAACGGTAGTCGGGCTTGTCCAACTGAATCATACCCTCAATGTAACGGTCAACAGTTGAACTTACATCAAAGCTGAAACGGTATACACCATTCTTGTAAAGCTTGATTGTGGGCTGGTTAAGCTGTACGGCATAGGATACTTCACCACGGTCAAGAACAGTAAGGGCAAGCTTTCCGTCCTCGCCGGCAAGTTTATATTTTCCGCCGCTTTCCTTGTAAACGCCCCATTCTTCTGTACCGGTCTCAAATGTGGAGTTTCTGATGATGTTATCTGCTGCACTTGCTGCAAAGTTCATAACAGGCATAGCTGAAGCCATTACAGAACAAGCTGCCAAAGCGGCAAAAACTCTCTTTAAGCCTTTTTTCTTCATAAAAAATCTTCCTCTCGTTTTTTATTTTTCGGTTTCAGATGATAAGTTACAGTGCAAAACATATCATCATTAACAGTTTAATTTTACAATATTCAGAATGAATTGTATATTATTTTTATGATATAAATAGTAAAATAATGACATTCTTTAATAAAATATTAAAAAAGCAGCCTTATTTCTAAGGCTGCTTTTTTAATCAACTTCTTTTCGCTTGAATACGTACTTTTCTGTAATAGTCACTGAAAGGCAGGCTACCATAACTCCCAGTACTGCACCGCCGATTATGTCTGTCGGGAAATGCACATACAGATAAAGCCTTGAAAATGCTATCAGCACAGCAACACCAAATGACGGTATTCCAAGCCTCTTATCATAATGGCAGAGTATTGATGCTGCACAGAAGCTGGATAACGTATGTCCTGACGGGAATGAAAAATCCTGCGGATTTGCTATAAGCAGATCCTGTATCTCTACTATCCAGCATGGTCTGTCACGCTGAACAGCATTTTTTATAATCAGATTTCCTATGAGTACACCGATTATCAACCCTATCAGCATGGTAATACTGCATTTGCGATATTTAGCCTTTGCAGAAATAACAAGGGCAATAGCTACCCAGAATATCCCCATATTGCCGCACATTGTAACCATCGGCATAACAGCATCAAGAAAACCATTTCTGAGATTATTGCGTATAAAATCAAGGATTTCAAACTCTATTTCCTGCAAATTCAAAACCACCTTTTTATGGATATGTATGACTATTATTTGAGTACAGACTCCTGTATAGCGAAATGCTTAGGTATTCCCTTTTCCATTACTATATTCAGTTCTCCCTGTATAAGAGGAAGGAAATAACTCAGAGCGCTGTCGTTTATATTATTGCCTGATGATGTAATAAAATCATCGGGAATAAACTTTTCATTATTGGCAATATTTGAAGCGCTTGTCATTTCTATAACTACCGTGTAAGGCATATCATTAACACGACGGAAAACCATCACCTTTCCCGTTTCACCGCTGAGTGCACACTTTACGCCGGCTGCACCAATTGCTTCAGCTTCATCTATATCAGTTTTTGACGAAATATGGGATGAACATCTCTGCATTACATTAAGCTCAATTGAACGCACCTTACAGCCAATCTCACTGCGTACTGCATCTTCAAGATACTTGCCTATACCCGAAAGATACTTATGTCCAAAGTTGTCAACAACTCCTGACTGCACACCGTCGGGAACTTCAATACCCTCAGATACGGCTATTATTACCGCCTTATGCTTTGCCATTTCCTGACGTATATCCTTCATGAAAGAATCAAGTGAAAAACTTCTTTCGGGAACATAAATGAGATGAGGCGCTGTTTCTCCAAGAGCATGAAGAACTGCACTTGATGCTGTAAGCCAGCCTGCATGACGTCCCATTACTTCTACTATTGTCACAGAGGGTATACTGTATACAGAACTGTCACGGATAATTTCACGCATTGTTGCAGCAACATACTTTGCTGCCGAGCCGAATCCTGGAGTGTGGTCTGTTATACAAAGGTCATTATCTATAGTTTTTGGTATGCCGATAACCTTGATGTCAGCACCTTCCATACGGAAATATTCTGACAGTTTATTTACTGTATCCATGGAATCATTTCCGCCGATGTAGAAAAAGGCTCCTATCTGGCGCTGTTCAAGAGTTTTCAGAATTTTTTTGTAAACTGCGTCATCTTCGTTGTAATCAGGAAGCTTGTATCTGCATGAACCGAGAACTGTCGAAGGAGTCTGTCTCAGAAGCTCCATATCCTCATTTGTACGGATAAGCGTTTTAAGGTCAACAAGATGATTGTTGATTATACCCTCAATACCATTGACAGAACCAAAAATAGCGTCTATCTCACGTTCTTTAAGCGCCTCTCTGAAAACGCCCACCAATGAAGCGTTTATTGCGCAGGTAGGTCCGCCTGACTGTGCAACTGCAATATTCATCATTAATTATCCCTCCAGAATTCCGCTGTACCACCCAGATACAGCACCGATATTTTATATTATACTATAAAAAATAATTCTTGTCAATGTTTTTATTGTTTCCTTTTTATATAAGGGGTTCTCTAAAAACCGGAACACGAGCGAAATTCCGTATATGACAAATATCAGTTGCAAGGCGGCAAACCGCAGTAATACTTGATGTATTGCAAGGTTTGACAACGCAGCAAATGGTATTTGTTATAGGAAGTTCGCCG
>JAFXAJ010000012.1 GCA_017517145.1 Ruminococcus sp. | reverse complement strand
ACAGAACCTGTTATAACAAAGGTTTTTCCTGATATAGTTGAATTTTTTTCAGAAACTTCAATATTAATTAATTCAAGTTCATCTAATAGTTCATGATACTCTTTGAGGTTGTTATCTTTTTTAAAGAAATCTACAAATTCTTTTGCCAGAATATCGCCTATGGTGTCAATTTTTATTAAATCATCCACATTAAGTTTTTCAAAAATGTTACTATCCGTATAATACGAGCATATAAGTCTTGAAGCAGCACGACCTATGTTAGGAATTCCTATTGCATAGAGGACACGGCTAAGCTCTGTTTTTCGGGAGTTTTCAATTGCATCCCAAAGTTTTGTGTAAGAACGTTCACCAAATCCGTCAAGTGACTCAATTTTTTCTTTATGCTGATTCAAGTGGTAAAAATCCTTGAAAGATCGAATAAATCCCTGATTTACGAGGGTTTCAATGGTTGCTGTTGATAATCCGATAATATTCATTGCGTCACGCTGAACAAAATGCTCAAATTTTCCGATAAGCTTTGCAGGACATTCGGGATTACTGCAATGGAGGGTTTCGACAGCATCATCGGAAGCTTTAATTTCAGTTTTACCATGACATACAGGACATTCAGCGGGAATTTCAAGTGAGTTCGAACAAGTTTTATTTTCAAGAATCTGGGGGATAATCATATTTGCTTTATATACTGAAAGTATATCACCTATTCCTAATTTCAGCTGTTTTACAATACTGAGATTGTGAACAGAAGCCCTTGAAACAGTAGTTCCCTCAAGTTCTACGGGTTCAAAAATTGCCACGGGATTCAAAAGACCGGTGCGGCTTGCAGACCATTCAACTCGGAGTAATTTTGTATCAGCAGTTTCATCTTTCCACTTAAATGCAATTCCGTTTCTGGGAGCATGGGATGTTTCGCCAAGACTGATTCCATAAGCAACATCATCAAGCATAAGAACAAGACCATCTGAGGGGAATTCGTTGCTTGAAACAGCAGATTCGAATTTTTTTACGCTGTTTTCAAGATTTTTGCCTGTAACTTTTACGCCATTAACACACTGAAATCCCATGCTTTCAAGCCGCTTTATACGTTCTGTAAAAGAATTTTCATTATATCCCTCAGCAGAGACAAGATTAAATGCAAAGAAATTTATATTTCTCTCCGCTGTAACTCTCGAATCAAGATTTCTGATAGTTCCAACGCAGAGATTTCTGGGATTTTTATATCTTGAAGATTCATCAATTTCAGCGTTTATTCTCTCAAAATCAGAGTATTTCATTAGTGCTTCGCCACGTACAACAAGCTTATTTTTGAAAGGTATTACAGTAGGTATACCATTTATATGTCGGGCGTTAGCCGTAATATCCTCGCCTGTTTCGCCGTTTCCACGTGTTACAGCCTGCAATAGTTCGCCGTTTTCATAAGTAAGTACAATCGTAAGACCGTCAAGCTTCCAGCTGAGAAAACCGTCGTTGTCACCTAACCAGCTTATAAGTTCGTCAATGCTCTTTGTCTTGTCGAGTGACAGCATTTTTGAAGCATGTTTTACTTTTTTTAGGGAAGATGAGACTTCAAAGCCTACCTTTTGGGTACGGCTTCCGTTTAAAATAACGCCTGTTTCTTTTTCAAGTGCAGCAAGTTCATCGTAAAGTGTATCATATTCATGGTCTGACATAATCTCGACACCAGTATTATAATATGCATTTGCTGCTTTAGATAAAATTTCATTCAGTTCTTTCATTCTGTCGATTTTTGATTTATTCATAAATAACCTCCGTTGCAGTACATTATTTTACCATAAAATAATAGTTTTTTCCCTGCCATGTATTTCTTTCGGCAAGAGCCTTGTCAATTCCTCCAAGCACAGCAATTTTGTCCATTGCCCATTTCGGAGCTAAAAGTTTTGATTTATCGCCATCGCCTGTTATGCGTTCAATAACAGTTTCAGGTGGTAAAACTTCAAGCTGTTTCACAATAATATCAATATATTCATCACGTGTTAGAAGGGGAAATGGTGATTTATCGTAGGTTTTTCCAAGTTTTGTCCCTTTTATTATATGCAGCATCTGCAGCTTTACTCCTTCGGGATGAAGCATTGCAGCCTGTTGTGCAGTTTCTATCATCATATCGGCAGATTCGTATGGCAGTCCGTTTATGATATGCAGGCACACACGGATTCCCTTTTCTTTTAGCTTGAAATATCCTTCGAGAAATTCGTCATGAGTATAGCATCTGTTGATTTTGTTTATGGTAAAATCATGTACAGACTGTAAGCCTAGTTCCACTGTGAGATTTGTCTGGGAGTTCAATTCGGATAACAATTCTAAAACATCTTTTTCAAGACAGTCGGCTCTTGTACCAATAGATATAGCAGCAACACCAGGAAAATTCAGCGCTTCATTATAAATCTCTCTTAATTTATCCACAGGAGCATAGGTGTTAGTATTTGCCTGAAAATAGGCGATTATAGGTACTTTTCCGTATTTACTGTTAATTCTTTCTGTTTCAAGATGCAGCTGTTCAGTAACAGAAATATTTTTTTGAGTAAAATATCCGCTGCCTCCATCGCAGAAAATACATCCGCCGACACCTTTAGAACCGTCAATATTAGGGCAGGTCATACCGCAGTCAATAACAGCCTTATACATTTTTCTTCCGAAAGTTTTTTTGAAATGATAATTCAGGGTATGGTATCTCTTGTTGTCAGATGAATATTTAAAGGGATTTTCCATGTGATTTACTCCAAAAAATCGCTCTCGGAGCAAAGTCCGAAAGCGATTGATATTTTATTCCGTTTCGATAAGCTGAATTCCCAGCACATCGAGGTTATCCTTGTCAACGAAAGATGGACATTCTGACATAAGCTCGCTTGCATTCTGAACCTTGGGGAATGCTGTTACATCACGGAGGCTGTCAGCCTTGCACATAATCATAGCAAGACGGTCAAGACCAATTCCCATTCCGCCGTGAGGAGGAGAAGCGTAGCGGTATGCATCAACGAGGAAGCCGAATTTAGCCTGAATTTCTTCATCGCTCATGCCGAGAGCTTCAAACATTTTCTGTTGTAACTCAAAATCAGTGATACGCATTGAACCGCTTGAAAGCTCAGTACCATTGAGAACGAGATCCCATGCCTTCGCACGAACCTTAGCGGGTTCAGTGTCAAGATACTGGATACATTCGTCCATAGGCATAGTAAATGGATGATGAGCTGCAACCCATATATCTTTTTCCTCGTCATATTCAAAGAAAGGCATTTCTGTAATCCAGAGGAAATTATATTTATTTTCGTCAATAACTTCAAGACTTTTACCGCATATCAGACGGATTGCACCAAGCGTTGAGAGAACAGTCTTTGTCTTATCAGCACAGATAAGCACGAGGTCTCCTTCGTGAGCGTCAACAGCAGCGCAGATTTTCTCAAGATCACCGTCAGCAAGGAATTTTTTGAAACTGCAATTAGGTTCATCTGCCCAGCGAATATAAGCCAAGCCTTTAGCGCCAATGCCCTTAGCGTGTTCAACAAGTTTATCAATTTCCTTACGTGTATATGTAGCTGCGCCATTTTTTACATTGATAGCACGGACAGAACCGCCTTCTTCAATGGCATTTTTGAACACAACGAAATCAATATCCTTTACAGTTTCAGTAATGTCCTGAATTTCAAATCCAAAACGAGTATCAGGCTTATCAGAACCATAACGATTCATAGCGTCAGCAAAAGTAAGACGGGGGAGAGGGAGAGAAACATCAACGTTCATAACTTCCTTGAATACACGCTGAACAAAGCCTTCAACACATTCCTGAATATCCTCTGCGTCAACAAATGACATTTCAAGGTCAATCTGTGTAAATTCAGGCTGACGGTCAGCACGAAGATCCTCGTCACGGAAGCAGCGTGCAAGCTGGATATATCTGTCATATCCTGCAACCATCAGAAGCTGCTTGTAAATCTGAGGAGACTGAGGAAGAGCATAAAATTTACCGGGATGAATACGTGAAGGAACAAGGTAATCTCTTGCACCTTCAGGGGTAGATTTCATCATCATGGGAGTCTCAATTTCGAGGAAGCCATTCTCGTAGAAATAATCACGTGTTACCTTGGCGATATTGTGACGCATAATGATATTCTGCTGTAAAGGCGCACGTCTGAGATCGAGATAACGATATTTAAGACGGAGCTCCTCGTTAACCTTAGTTTCATTTGTAATTTCAAAGGGTGTAGTCTGAGCCTTTGAAAGAATTCTGAGGTCGTTTACAAATACTTCAACATGACCAGTTTTAAGCTTGTAATTTTTACTTTCACGTTCAATAACGTCGCCTTTAGCCATGAGTACATACTCACTTTTGCATGAAGCAGCTTTTTCAAAAACAGCGGGATCTGACTTATCGCTGAAAGCCAGCTGTACAACACCTGTTCTATCACGGAGAACGATGAAAATAACTCCGCCCTTATTTCTTACTCTTTCAACAAAGCCGCATACAACGACTTCCTTGCCGATTTCGGTAACATCACCGCAGTAATGAGTTCTTTTTAAACCTTTCATATTATCAGCCATATTAATTTTCGCCTCCCATGAATGAGAAAAGATTTCCGTCAGCGGATTCCACATCCATAACATCCATAATTTTATTGAAATAAATTTCTTCAAAAACAACAGTAAATTTTTCATTAAGAGCGATTTCAGTTTCCTCGCCCTTTTCCATATCCTTCAGCTTAGCCTTACCCTGTTCAAGTTCGTTATCACCGAGAACAACAGTAAATGCAGCGTCAATTTTATTTGCATATTTCATCTGAGCCTTTAAGCCTCTGCCCATCATATCGTATTCGGCAAAATATCCGTACTCACGAAGTGATTTTGAAAGCTCCATAGCTTTTTCAAGGGCAGCGTCCCCCATAGTAGCGAAATATATATCGCATTTTTTAGGTGTGAGATAATCGCAGCCCTGCTTGTCCATAACGAGGAGAAGTCTTTCGATGCCCATACCAAAACCGAGAGCAGGAGTATGCTGACCGCCAAGCTGTTCAATAAGACCATCGTAGCGTCCGCCGCCGCAGACAGTACCCTGAGCGCCGATTTCAGTTGTAACAAACTCAAAAACAGTTTTGGTGTAGTAGTCAAGACCACGTACAATTTTAGGATTAACTTTATAAGTAATTCCGAGTTTATCAAGATAAGATTTCAGACTTTCAAAGTGATTTCCGCAGTCCTCGCAGAGATAGTCAAGAATAAGCGGAGCGTCCTTGCCGATTTCCTGACATATCGGGTTTTTACAGTCAAGAAGTCTCATAGGATTCTTGACAAGTCTGTCCTTACAGGTATCACAGAGCTCATCTTTTCTTGCCTCAAAATATGCTTTTAAAGCTTCATGATATTTAGCACGACATTCAGGACATCCGATTGAGTTGATATAAAGCTCAATATTCTTAAGTCCAAGTCTGCTGAGGAGGGTACTTGCAAGGGAAATAACCTCTGCATCAGCAGCAGGAGAAGCGCTGCCTGCCATTTCAAGTCCAAACTGGTGGAATTCACGTAGTCTGCCCGCCTGAGGTCTTTCGTGGCGGAAACAGGAGGTTATGTAGTACACTTTTTGGGGAAGTGCTTCGTTGAGAAGACCGTTCTGAAGCATAGCGCGTATAGCGCCGGCTGTACCTTCGGGGCGAAGGGTAAATTTAGATTCCTTAGCCATAACGGTGTACATTTCCTTCTGCACAACATCAGTAGTTTCACCTACAGAGCGAAGGAAAAGTTCAGTATTTTCAAAGGTAGGAAAACGGATTTCACCGAAGCCGAAGCTTTCAGCAGTTTCTCTTGCGATTTTTTCAATGGTGTGCCATCTGTGTACATCCTTTGGAACGACATCTTCAGTACCATTGGGACGTTTGATATTAAGAGCCATATTATCAGCCTTTCTATATAACATGAAAATTGTCCCATAAGGGACAATAAACGGATGCCGTAATAGTATTTACGGCATCACGTTGATTTGATTTTTGATTATAAGGGAATACTACCTGCCTGTCTCCAGTCGAGGTCGCCTCTTTCGAGAGCGAGGATAAGAGCCTCAGCAGTTGCAATATTAGTAGCAACAGGAACGCTGTGAACGTCACAGAGTCTCAGAAGGTCCATATCATTAGGGTCATTAGCCTTAGGATTGATAGGATCCCTGAAAAACAGGAGAACGTCAACTTCATTGCAAGACAAAAGAGCGAGTATCTGTTCAGCACCGCCTCGTCCGCTGAGATAGCGTTTGATAGGCAGACCTGTAGCTTCGCTTACCTGCTTTCCGGTTGTATTTGTTGCTATTAATGAATGTTTAGAAAGAATGCCGCAGTATGCGCTGCAAAACTGAACCATAAGTTCTTTTTTAGCGTCATGGGCGATAATTGCAATCTTCATTTTTCAGTCCTTTCTCCGCAGAAAGCGGACATATTTTATCAGGAAGTTTTTACAGTCAGAGGAACAAATTCACCGCCAAGACGCTTAGATATAGCATCAAAAGCTTTTAAAGCGGAAGAATCTGTAGGAATAGGAATACCCTTTCCGGTAGCGACTGTAGTTTTGAAGTCATCGGGAATAACGCCGATAAGCTGAACGCCGACCTTGTCGATAATTTCATCAAGGTTATTGACAAGGGCTTCACCGATTACTTTTTTGCTTATTTTGTTTATGATGAGACGCTGACTCTTGTTACCTCTGTTATAGAACTCATCTGACATGAGAGCAGCGTCTCTGATACAAACGGGATCGGGAGTAGAAACAACAAGAATTAGATTTGCCTGCTGTACAATTTCAAATACATGAGAGTTAATACCTGCGCCGGTATCAATAATGATATATTCGAAATATTTTTTTACACTGCGGCATATTTCATCGATTTGTTCAGCGGAAACAGCCGTAAGAGTTTTAGGTGCACAGAGAAGACTGAGGTTAGAAGCCATAGGCACCTGAGCAACAGCGTCCAAAGCATTTTTTCTTTTGCTGAGAACATCACCGAGATCGTATTTTATTTCATTTTCCACACCAAACATAATATCAAGGCAGCGCAGACCAAAGTCCAACTCAATAAGCAGGGTTCTGTGTCCCTGTTTTGCAAGGGTATAGCCGAGTCCAGCGCAGACAGTAGATTTACCGGTACCGCCTTTACCGGAAGTTACAGCAATAATTTTTGACATGGCAGTTCCTTTCTCAGCTCCATAGAGCATAAATTATAATAAATAGTAATTCTAATGTATATTATATCACAATAAAGGCGTTTTGTCAAAGTCTTTTTTGTGTATAACGTAAGATTGTAGATTTCAATATTTTTTATAGGTTTTCTTTGTTGATTTTGCACAAAGTGATTATAACAAAGAAAATCTGCATATAGGGTTAACAGTTTTTTTCTGAATTTACAGGGAAACTCCGTTTTCTTCAAGAAGTTTTCTTGCAGAATCTACTGAATCATTTCCTGTAGAATTTTTAACAGGGGCAAATTCCTTGTTTCTCACAACCTCATAGGGGAGACATGATTTATTCATGTGAATCATATCGAGGATAAGTGTTTCAAATTTGTAACCGTTAGGCTTATCAGGTTTGATAAAATTGCCGTTTTCATCCATAAACGGAATCTTCTTTTCAACGATATGAACGGGCATTTTTGTTTTATTGATTTCAACGAGTGTGTCCATTTTGAAAAGATAGTTAAGAATAACGCCGTATTTGTAAGCCAATTCATTATTTTCGAGGGTCTGATAACGCATTTTCTCTGTAAGCTCATAGTATTCAACGATTGAAGGTTTATCATCTTCAAGGCACATAACTCCTACCATTTCTTCGGGAGATACCTTTGAAACGACCTTGCTGCCTGACTCACTTCCGCTGCTGATGACTGCGCCGATAAAAGTTGGGTCTGCAATTTTCTGGAGAACGTTATCAACGGCAAAAACATTGAGCCATTCAACGCCCTGAGATTTCAGCTTATCGAATATACCTGAACGAACAAGGGAGGAGAACCAGCCGCCGTTGCCGTTAGGGGAGGATGAAATTTTACTTTTGCTTTCCATATAGATTTTACCAGTGAAATTAACAGATGGAGCTGCATCCTGAATGAAAAAGCTTATATATTCGCTGTTGTAGCCGAAATAATCATGTTCCTTAAAGAAATTTACAGTGTCTTTGTTATTGATTTCGCTTGTCATAATAACAAAGGGAATCCATCTGCCGCACTGCTCGACAATTTTCATGAGATTGTTAACAAGACACTGGAAAATATAAAGTTCGCGTGTTACGCCGATATTGAACATACCCTTAGGTTTGTCAAAGCCGAGACGAGTACCCTGACCGCCGGCAAGAAGAACAGCAGCAACCTTTCCGTCTTTGAGAGCAGACAATCCACATTGGAGGTATTTATCGCCGTTTGCTTCAATATCGGAAAAATTAACAGCATTTATGGGAGAAATAGTTCCTTTATCTGTTAGAGCGTTATTTTCAGGTTTAAGTGCTTTAAGGATAGAAAAGTCAATAGATTCAATCTGAGCAAGCAAGCTTTCCTTTTCAGAATCATTGAGTTCATTGTAGTATTTAAGCAGATGTTCCTGGCCGTACTCGGATAAGAGAGCTTTAACTTCATTATAATTCATAGTGAAACCTCCTAAGTATTAAAATACAATTATAATTATTATAACACATTTTTTAAAAATAGTCAACTATTTGTTCATAGAAATTTGATAAAACAATAAAAACCGTACACAGCATTACGCTGTATACGGCCAATTTAATTAAAGATTGTAGTAACGGTCAAACTCAGCAGGATGGGGAATAGCAGCCAGGGCACGACATTCCTCACGCTTTGAACGAATAAAGTTGTTAATAAGCTCCTCAGGGAATACGCCGCCTGCAAGGAGATAATCATGGTCTTTTTCAAGAGCATCCAGAGCCTGATCAAGGGATGTGGGGAGATGAGACAGTTTAGCCTTTTCCTCGTCGCTGAGGTGGAAAAGATTCATATCGTAGGGTCCCCAACCGTTTTCATGAGGATCAATTTTATTCTTGATACCGTCAAGACCTGCCATGAGAATAGCGGCATAGCAGAAATAAGGATTGCAGGTAGCGTCAGGGTTTCTCAGCTCAAAGCGTCTGCGGTCAGGAGTCTTTGCGTAAGCAGGAATACGGATAACAGCACTTCTGTTAGAAGTAGCATATCCAACAGTAACAGGTGCTTCAAAACCGGGAACAAGTCTCTTGAAGGAGTTTGTGCTGGGATTAGTGATAGCGCAAAGAGAATCAATATGCTTCAGTAGTCCGCCCATAAAGTAGTGAGCTTCCTTACTGAGGTGGGCATAGCCGTTATCATCGGAGAAAACAGGCTGTCCGTCCTTCATAAGAAGCATGTGTACGTGCATACCGTTTCCTGCCTCGCCCATAACAGGCTTAGGCATGAATGTAGCAGATTTGCCGTATTTTCTTGCAGTATTATGAATAATATACTTTATAGTCATAGTAGCGTCAGCCATTTTTGACATAACGCCGAGTTTAGGCTCAATTTCAAATTGACCGGCAGCACCTACTTCGGGGTGGTGGTAATTGATACCGATGCCTGCTTCTTCCATGAGAAGGCACATTTCGCTTCTTGCCTCGTAGGAAACGTCATAAGGCTTAGCGATATGATAATTTTTCTGCTTGGGAACGATATTGCCCATGCCTTCAACGGCGCTATTCCAGTGAGCCTGTACAGCATCAACTGAGTAGCCGACAGACTGAGCGCTGACATCCCAGCCAACATTGTCAAAGAGGTAGAATTCAAATTCGGGAAGGATATACATAGTATCAGCAACGCCGCAATCCTTCATATATTTTTCAGCAGCAGCAACGATATTTCTGGGATACTGAGCGAGAGGACGATTTTCGGGATAGTCGATAATCATAGCGTTACCCATCATAGAAAGGGTGGGAATCTCGCAGAAAGGATCAATAGAAGCTGTGTCAGGATCGGGGATAAATACCATATCGCTCTTTTCAACAACAGCATATCCATAGTTTGAAGCATCAAAACCGATACCATTTTTCATTACATCTTCGCTGAAATCCTGAGCAGGAATAGTAACGTGGCGGAACTGACCATTAATGTCAACCATTGTAAAATCCACCATTTTGATGTCTTTTTCACGGATCAGATCCATAATCTTCTGTACTTTTTCATTCATTGGAATCACTCCTT
>JAFXAJ010000120.1 GCA_017517145.1 Ruminococcus sp. | reverse complement strand
TTTCATATTAAAATCTCCTTTTTATAATTATCAGTTTTTATTGTTATTATCAACAGCTGTTTCGATACTGCTGTTAATTGCCTTTTTTATCACCTGCTCTGCCATGGATTTTGTTTCCTCCACTGTTGCAGTGCATCTTGCGGATATTCTGTATCTCTGACCAAGCACGTTGAATATTGCCTTGCCGAGGGATACTGCGTTATCCTTATTGCTTTTGAACAAATCTATAAAGAAGCGGTTCGGGGTGAATATGCACATGACATTTCCCTTTGACGCTGCTGTTGAGCCGTCCAGACTTCCTGCTACTGCCGGATTAATACGGCGGAATTCCTCCATAATTTCCTCCCAGCGTGTGCATGGTGTAAGCTCATTTTCCTTTACAGTTTTTATATCTACGGGGACGTTTGGCTGCGGTTCATTTTCACCGGCAGGACTTGTCGCCGTGAGAATCTCCCTTTTCTGCGGCGGATTAACCACAGGTGCAGGAGCATTTTCAAGCCTTTTTTCAAGCAGCCTTATCTTTTCCAGAAGTTCTGAAACATCGGCAGAAGGAGTATTTTCCTTCTCTGTAGAGATATTGCCGCACATTTTTATAAGCGTCATTTCAAATTCCACACGCTTATTCATAGCTCTGCCCATTCGTTCATGACAGCCTTGCATCTGAACAAGCCTGTCCAGTATAACTTCAAGGGGCGTATTTTCGGCTATTTTCTTCATTCGCTCCAGTTCATCGGGCATAGCCGTTATAATATCTCCGGCTGTAGAGGGAGTCGCCTTGATAAGCATGATATTGCGGAACTGGAGAATAAGCTCCTCACATAGTCTCTGCAAATCCTTTGACATATCGTAAAGCCGTGAAGTTATTGTCAGCGCCTTTGAAGCGTCAGATTCCGAAACAGCATCCAGCATATCGAAAAGGTAATCCCTGCCTGCTACGCCTGCTGTCATGGAAACCACATCAGCTGTAATTTCCTCGGCACATACGGAGCACTGGTCAAAGAGTGAAACAGCGTCACGCATACCGCCGTCAGCAATTTTTGCAATGAGCGCTGCGCCGTCATCGGTAAGATTAAGCTGTTCCTGTTCTGCGATGTAAAGAAGCCTTGAAGCAATATCTTTCTGCCTTATACGGCGGAAATCATATCTCTGGCAGCGTGATGCTACCGTTGCAGGAACTTTATGAATCTCCGTAGTAGCAAGTATGAACTTGACATATTCAGGAGGTTCTTCCATAATTTTCAGCAGAGCATTGAAAGCCGAAGCCGAAAGCATGTGAACCTCGTCAATGATATATATTTTGAATCTGCATTTTTCGGGGGTATACACCGCACCGTCCCTCAGTTCACGAATATCGTCAACGCCGTTATTTGAAGCAGCGTCAATTTCGATAATATCGGTCAGGGAGTCCTCCTCTGCTTCACGGCATATATCGCATTTCAGACAGGGGTTGCCATCGGTCATATCGGGGCAGTTCACCGCTTTTGCGAGGATACGTGCGCAGGTAGTTTTTCCCGTACCTCTTGAACCTGTAAAGAGGTAGGCGTGGGCAGTCTTGTCGTTTTTAATCTGATTTTTCAGCGTATCGGTGATATGCTGCTGGGAGATGACATCGTCAAAGGTCAGCGGTCTCCACTTTCTGTATAAAGCTTTATACACAACAAGCCCCCTTCAAATAAAAATCCGGAACATAGATGTGCAGGCTTGCTGCGGCACACGAGACGATCCGCTTAATGCTGCTCGGTCTCCCGCCTGACATGGTTCACGGTGTCTTGTTGCACAGGGCCCGCACATCTATATTCCGGAATTTTAACATATTAAAGAACTTAACGCTCTAAGATACATTATAACACATTATACAACCTTTGTCAAGGGTTTAACTAAAAAAATTCGCTTTCTGCAAAATGGTTCGATTTTTAAACAAAATCTGTCTCTGCATGAAATCAATACGGCAGTTTAAACTTTGCTATCCGCCATGCACCGTCGTCGTTTCTGCGGATTATAAACTCATTTTCCTCAGTATAAGGAGTATTATCTTCACCGCCGCCGCTGTAGGTGCTTACCACATTAAAGCGGATTTCTCCGTCATCTCTGCCTGTGATTAATGTGACTTCTGTGCCTTCATAGAAAATATTTGAGCCTCTTGCACCGTTAAGACAGTAGACTTTTCCGTCCTGTTCCCTGTAGAGTTCATCAAGGGTATTTTTGTAATCGGGGCTGAAAACCTCGTAATAATCCTCCAGAACATCTTCAAAGGAGTCAATTTCCTCATCGGTAATGAGATAATACTGCCAGCCGTAATCGTTTGTGACATATTCAGATGTATCAAGCTCATAAGGCGAGCCGACAGTGAAAATCCATTCTGTTTCACAGGCTGTTTCAAAGAGAGCCTGCGCTGCATTAATTACCTCGTTGTCAAGCTGTTCTTCAAATTCGGGGTCATTTTCGGGAAAAGTAAAATCTTCCGTAAAAATTGAAGTTGTCACAGCTGATGTTTCGGTTTCAGTTCCGATTACAGCTGTTTCAGCAGCTTCGGGAGTTGTTTCGGTAGTTTCCGTAGTATCTGTTTCTGTTGTAACAGCAGGAGAATCAACGGCAGGCTTTTCTTCCTCTTTCTTGTCGCAGGAAACAGCAGACAGCATAACAGCTGCCAGAAAAATGGCTGTAATACGTTTAATCATATATCCTCCTCATCAAGTACAAAGTCGATATTTCCTTCGCTGACGTTAACCGCCGCACAGAGAACCTGCACTGTATCGCCCAGTTCGTATGATACGCCGCTGAATTTTTCCGTCAGGGCAACAGGCTCACAGTAGTCGTATTCGCCTTCGGGGAGCGTTCTGATGTGGACAAGACCTTCCACGGAATCCTCCAGCTGAACGTAGAATCCGAATTCTGCAACACTGGAAATTTTACCTGTAAAGCTTTCACCAATGTGCTGTTTCATATATTCTGCCTTGTAGCAGTCCTCGCAGCTTCTTTCAGCTGACACTGCACGAATTTCTGTTGCAGAGGCTCTTTCTGCGGCATTTACAGCGAATCCGCCGTATCGTTTGCTAAGCCATTTTTCGTCATAACCTGCAAGAACATCTGTTATTATACGATGTATTGCAAGGTCGGAATAACGTCTTATAGGGGATGTGAAGTGCGCATAATCATCCAGAACCAGTCCGAAATGTCCCAGAGGTTCTTCGGAATACTTAGCCTTAGCCATAGAACGAAGCACCATCATATTGACAGCCTCATATTTGTCTGTACCTTTGGCATTTTCCAGAATTGCCGCTGCATGAGCAGGTTTGAACTCATTGAAATGGGGGTATTCCACGTTGATTTTGGTGAGCATTTCGCAGAGAGCCGCCGTTTTTTCTTCGGGGGGAGCTTCGTGGATACGATATACAAAGGGAACTTTTTTCTCACGGGCAAGTCTTGCGGCGGCTTCGTTTGCACAGAGCATGAATTCCTCGATAATACGCTCGGATTTTCCACGTTCACGAGGCATAACTCCACGGCATACGCCGTCACTGTCGATAATAAGCTTGCTTTCTACAGTTTCCAGTTCGGGAGCATGACGCTGTTTTTTGCGTTCAATGAGAATATCAGCCAACTGATTTATAAGGGGGATTTCCTTTTCCACGCAGGCATATTTTGCCTTTATATCGTCGTTTGCAGTGCCGTTGAGAATTTCGTTTATCTCAGAATAAACGCCCTTGACTCTTGAACGGATAACTGATTTGCAGAAGCGATAACTGAGCATTTCGCCGTCCTCTCCCAGTTCCATAAAGGCAGAGAGTGTAAGTCTGTCCTCGTCGGGATTAAGGGAGCATATACCGTTGGAAAGCTCTTTCGGGAGCATGGGGATAACCTTATCCGCATAGTAAACGCTTGTACCACGGGACATGGCTTCCTTGTCGAGAGCGCTGTTTCCCTTGACATAGTGGGAAACATCAGCGATATGAACGCCGAGAAGCCAGCCTTTTCCCGTTTTTTCAAGGGATATAGCGTCATCAAGGTCTTTTGACTCGCTGCTGTCAATGGTGAAAATGGGAAAATCTCTTAAATCTTCACGGTTATTGAAGGAATATTCCTGAACTCCTCCCTCAGAGATTTTACGTGCCTCTTTCATGGATTCATCTGAAAATTCGGTAATTATACCGCTTGCAGTGATAATTGATTCAGCGCAGGCGGAGGCAAGCTCAGAACTGCCGAAAACGGAAACGATTTTTACCTTATGTTCGGCATGGCGGCGGCCTCTGTAGACGATTTCCGCCATAACCTTATCGCCCTCAGAAAAGGGGACAGATTCTCTGCGAGAGATAATCATGTGATTTTTTGAAGCAATATCGGGAACAAGCCAGAGTTCGCCCTCGGCGTATTCAATAACGCCTGTAAGTGTACTGCTGCCGAAAGAGAGAACATCAATAACCTCGCCTTCGGGTTCTCCTGAACGTGAGGGAATATCCGTAATAAGCACACGGTCACGGGGCATAGCGCCCATCATGCACTTTCCGGGGATAAAATATTCTGTGCCGTCCTCTGTCACAGCGAATCCGAAAGTACGGCTGAGACGGGTAATTTCGGCGGCTTTGAATCCCATGCGTGAACAAAGGGCGATTTTCATGCCCTTGCGGACGGTGATTATACCCTCGTCACGGAGTTCAGTGAAAGCCTGAATAAAGTTTTCACGGCCTGATTTTTTTGTACGGCATTTAGTTTCGAGTTCATTCAGGGGAATGAGTCGTTTGCCTGTATTGAGGAAAGTTACAATTTTGTTCTTGTAGCTTTCAATAGTAACTTTTTCTTTTGAATTATTTTTATTTGCCATTTAATTTCTCCTTTATTATGGCGGATAATATCCGCCGACACAAATTAACTAAAAAACCCCATGACGCAGGTCACGGGGCAGTTTCATTACTTATCGGTAAAAATCGGGATTATGTTAACAGCAAGAGTAATCACGAAAAAGAGAATACCTGCTGTCTTAGTAATTCTTGCGAGAACAGCTTCACGGCTTCTTCCCTCATTTTTTCCGTAGAACGAATCGGAACTTGCACCTGTAAGGGCATTTGTCAGGCTGTCCTGAGATTTGCTTTCCTGCATAAGGCAGAGAACAATGATAGCGATACAAGCGATGAGGAGAACAGCGCCTCCGATAATTTCCATTATTTCCATAACAGACCTCCGTAAAAATCAATAATATACGACAGCGGACGCACAGAGCAGACCGCACTGCATTCAATTAGCTTTATTATTATAACACAAATAAAATTATTTTGCAAGTGTTTTCCCGAAAAATCCCCGAAAAATTTTTTGAATATTTTTGTGCATTTGTCACATATAATTGAAGGTAAAGAATATATCCGGAGGAAAATGCCATGAAGGACAAGAATATTACAATACAGCCGAAAACGAATCATTCAGTTATTATGGAAAACCGCAGGACGATGACAATATCAGGAATAACCGATGTGGACAGCTTTGACGAAAAGGCGATTGTTCTCTTTACACAGCTGGGAGAACTGACAATAAAGGGGCGTGAACTGCATATCGACTCTATGAGCGTAGAAACAGGGGATATGGTTATAACGGGGGATATATGGTCAGCGGTCTACGGGGACCGTGACAGAAAAAAAGCCGTATCTGCGCTGGGGAGGCTGTTCAGATGAATGTACCTGAGACATTTTTTACCATTGAGGAGGAACTGCGGCTGTTTCTGCTGTCATGCGCTGCAGGGGCGGTATTCGGGGTGTACTACGACATATTCAGAGCTTTGCGGCTGACAGTTCCCCATCATAGTTTCTTTGTATTTCTGGAGGATTTGTTGTTTCTGCTCACCTACGGAGTATTTCTGTCATGCTTTGCGGCTGCGGAGGCAAGAGGGGTGCTTCGTGGGTATTACATACTTGGGGGATTAATTGGATTCGTGCTTTATTACTTCACCATAGGAAAATTTGTTGTGGGATTTATAAAAAAACTGATTAAATGCGTCAAAAAGATGTTGAATATAATATACAAACCGATAAGAAAAATTATATATAAATTTGTGAGAAATAACGTAAATGCTGTTAAATCAAATAAAAATCCCACTCCACACTTGCAAAATAATGACTAAATGTAGTATAATAATATTATATATCGGGCAGCACTGCGGAATTGTGTCGTGGAGTCTGCCGGAAATGTTATCGGAATAAAGGAATGTGTGATTGTGGCTGACGGAAAACAGAGAAAAAAGAAGGTAAAAAAGAATACTTCGAAGAAAAAAGGTCTGTTCAACCGTGGACTTTTCAAGCTTGCGGCTGCTGCTGTAATTATCGGCTGCGGTGTACTTGTTGTGACCACAGAAACCGATTGCAGCAGTAAGGAAGCTGAACTTGAATCACTTCAGGCTCAGATTGACGCTTACAACATCGAAAACGCAGAACTTCAGCGTATCCTTGAAAGCGATGATATGTCGTCGTATATGGAGCGTATTGCCCTTGAGGAACGCGGCTATGCATATCCGGACGAACGCAGATTTTATGATACATCACGGGATTGACATCAGAAAAATATTATTTATGGGAACCTCTAAAAAGGATATTATTTATAAGGAGTAAAAAATATATATGCAGCTTGAAATCGGAAAAATCTATACAGGCAAAATCAAGGGAATCGCACAGTACGGAGCATTTGTGGATATTGACGGCGGAGGCACCGGCATGGTACATATTTCCGAAATTTCCAACACATTTGTGAATGCTGTCCGTGACCACCTCACAGAAGGACAGGAGGTAAAAGTCAAGGTTATCGGCATAAACGAACAGGGCAAGGTAAGCCTTTCTATAAAGAAGGCAGAGGTTGCCGATGAAAACGGCGGCGAAAAGAAGCCCTTCAAGAAAGAACGCAAAATCAAACCCAACATATATGAGCCGAAAAAAACTATTCCCCAGTCGGAAATGACCTTCGATGATATGCTTGCACATTTTAAGCAGTCCAGCGAGGAGCGTATAGGCGATCTCAAAAGATCCACTGACAGAAAGAACGGCACAAGAAGAAAATAAGCTACATATCCTCTTAACTTTGCAGTTAAGGGGATTTTTGTGCATTTTGCCGTATTTTAACGGGTATAATTGTAAATGTCAGCATATTCTATTGACATAGTTTTCCGCATTTGCTATAATAAATTTATGTATAGGCAAAAGCGCCCGAATAAGCGGACGCTCCCCGAAATATTCCGAGATATTATAAAAATAATGATATGAAAAGAGATAAATTCAAACGTTTAATTTCCTTTGTTCTGGCGGTATTCCTCGTTGGAATACTCACTGCCGGATTTGCGCTGGTGTGGTATATCTACTACAGCGATGTGATTGTACTTCCCTATTACCGCAGGGGTAACTGGGTGCTTATAGGCATATACGGTATGCTTGTGTGGATTTTTTTCAAGGCTTATGGCGGCTTCAAGCTGGGTTATCTGAAAAAGACGGATATGCTCTATTCACAGCTCATATCTATAGTGTGTGTGGATTTTGTATCCTATTTTCTTATAAGTCTGATTGGCAGACATTTTATGGCGGTATCGCCCATGGTTGTACTGACTCTGGCGGATTTCGGCTTTATTTCACTGTGGACGCTGCTAACAGACAGGATATACTTCCTGATATATCCGCCGAGAAAGCTGATTATTCTCTACGGCAGCCATCAGGCGGCTATGCTGGTGCTGAAAATGAGTCAGCGTGTAGATAAGTATATGATATGTGAATCCATAAGCATAAACGAGGATACCGAAAAGATAAAAGAGCTTATCCTGAAATATGAGGGCGTTATAATATGCGACATCCCCGCAGAACAGCGCAACGACTATGTGAAGTTCTGCTACAATAATTCCATACGCTCGTATATCGCCCCGAAAATATCCGATATTATCATAAGAGGTGCGGACGATATACGCCTTTTCGATACGCCCCTTCTTCTCAGCAGAAATTACGGTCTGGATTTTGAGCAGAGACTGTTGAAACGTGTATTTGACATCGTTTTTTCCGTTGTGGTAATAGTGCTGCTTTCTCCTGTGATGCTCATTGCAGCAGCTGCGGTAAAGCTGTATGACGGCGGCCCTGTGCTGTATAAGCAGAAGCGTCTTACCATTGACGGCAGGGAATTCGATATTTATAAATTCAGAAGCATGATAACCGATGCAGAGAAAAAAGGCGGATTTCAGCTTGCCGCCGATGATGACCCACGTATAACTCCTGTGGGAAAATTTCTCCGCAAGGTGCGCATGGACGAATTTCCGCAGCTTTTCAACATACTGAAAGGGGAAATGTCCGTAGTCGGACCAAGACCTGAACGCCCCGAATTTACGGAGCTTTACAAAAAGGAAATGCCCGAATTTGAATTCCGTCTTAAAGTCAAGGCAGGTCTTACGGGGTATGCACAGGTTACGGGAGTATATGATACATCTCCTTATGACAAGCTGAAAATGGATATGATGTATATTGAGAATTACTCTTTCAGACTTGACTTGCAGATAATTCTCATGACCATAAAGACAATGCTTTTTCCGTCGAAATCAAATGCCCAGAGCAATCAGGGCATAATTCCGGAAGATAATGACATCAGTAAAGAATAGCTGCGGCTGTTCGAAGCAGAAGGTGGGAGAAAATCCCATAGAAAAGAGGAAAATATGAAGATTACAGCAGTTATTATGGCAGGCGGAAAGGGCGAAAGATTCTGGCCTAAGAGCAGAACGTCCAGACCTAAGCAGTTTCTCTCCCTTACGGCAGACGGCGAAACCATGATACAGAAAACGGTGAAAAGACTTCTTCCCATTGTTGATGCGGAGGATATATTCATTTCTACAAATGAGATGTATCGCAGTCTGGCAGAGGAACAGCTGCCGCAGATACCAAAGGAGAATATACTCTGCGAGCCTGCACCGAGAAATACAGCGCCCTGCATAGCTTTTTCAGCTGCTGTTATCGGCAGAAAATACGAGGACGCAATAATGATGGTTCTCCCCTCCGACCACCTTATCGGCATTGAGGATATATATATAGATACACTGAAAAAAGCTGCTGCGGCTGCTGAAAAGGGCGAAAATCTTGTAACAGTGGGAATTACCCCCACATATCCCGAAACAGGCTACGGCTATATCAATTTCGGCAAGGCGGCAGGAGATACCTACGAGGTTGAGAGATTTGTTGAAAAACCTGACCTTGCTACAGCTGAAAAATATCTTGCGTCGGGTAAATATCTCTGGAACAGTGGTATGTTTATCTGGAAAATCTCCACTATTATGGAGAATATGAAGAAGTTAATGCCCGAAGTTTACAGCGGAGCAGTAAAAATAGGCGAAGCTTTCGGAACGCCTGAATTCAATGAGGTTCTTGAACGGGAATTTACTGCTATGCCTGCTGAATCCGTTGACTATGGAATTATGGAAAAGGCAGATAATATCTATACAATCCCCGGCAGTTTCGGCTGGGACGATGTGGGAAGCTGGCTTGCCGTTGAACGCATAAACGATACCGATGAAAACAACAACTACACCGAGGGCGATGTATGCTTTGCGGATATGAAAAATACCACGGTATGCGGCGGAAAAAGACTTGTTGCCGTTGTGGGCGCAGAGGATCTGATAATTGTTGATACTGATGACGCTGTTCTGGTGTGCTCCAAAAACAGCACTCAGGATGTCAAGAAGATAATAGCTGCCCTCAGAGAAAAGGGCAGAAATAATTTACTGTAGGAGTAGTAATATACATGAAAAAAGCACTTATCACGGGAATAACTGGGCAGGACGGCTCATATCTTGCAGAGCTGCTTCTTGAAAAGGGCTATGAAGTATACGGTATATGGCGCAGAAAAGCTACTGTTGACTATGGTAATACAGCTCATCTCAGGGATAGGATAAAATTAATTTACGGGGATATGACCGACCCCGTTTCCCTTGTAACAGCCATGCGGATTTCGCAGGCTGACGAGGTATACAATCTTGCGGCGCAGTCCTTTGTTTCTGCAAGCTGGGATACGCCTATAGCTACAGCGGATATTAATGCTGTGGGAGTTACGAATATGCTTGAGGCGATACGTATTGTCAATCCGCAGGCACGTTTCTATCAGGCATCTACATCGGAGATGTTCGGAAAGGTTCAGGAGATGCCTCAGACGGAGAATACGCCCTTTTATCCGAGAAGTCCCTACGGCGTGGCAAAGCTGTACGGTCACTGGATAACGAAGAATTACCGTGAAAGCTATGGTATGTACGCCTGTTCGGGCATACTTTTCAATCATGAAAGCGAAAGACGTGGCATAGAATTCGTAACGAGAAAGATAACTTCCGCCGCTGCACGTATAAGCCTTGGTATGCAGGACTGCGTGGAGCTGGGAAATCTGGACGCAAAACGTGACTGGGGACATTCCATGGACTATGTAAATGCTATGTGGCTCATGCTTCAGCAGGATTCTCCCGATGATTACGTAATAGCCTCAAACGAGACAAGAACAGTCCGTGAATTTGCGGAAAATGCATTCCGCTGTGTTGGTATTGAAATAGAATGGCAGGGCTGCGGCGTTGATGAAACCGGCGTAAACAAAGCTGACGGCAGAACTGTTGTGAAGGTAAACAAGGAATTTTTCCGTCCTGCGGAAGTTGATGTACTGCTTGGAAATCCTGCAAAGGCAGAGGAAAAGCTGGGCTGGAAACGTGACATAAGCTTCAGCGGACTTGTTGAACGAATGGTTAAGAATGATCTTGAAATTGCGGAAAGGGAAAAAGCATGGCACAGATATTGAGAAGTGAAAAGGGCGGCTACAGCAAAAAAGATGTTCTGAAAAAAATGGACGCTTATGGTTCGCTGCTTTTTGCTCTTGACTGCGGTATGGACAGTGAATCTGCAATGGCAGAGCTTGAAAATATAAAAACTATGCCCATTGAAAGGGAAGAAGATGGATTTTTTGCAAGGAGTGGATTTTCCGTTGAGGATACGGATGCCTATTTTGCAGAAATGGAAGAAAAAATCCTCAATAAGATTAACGGAGAAGTTTAAGTAAATGAATATTTCATTTGATGCAGTGCCGATAATCAACGGCAAAATGACAGGTGTAGGCTGGTGCGAGGTTGGTCAGACCATGGCTATGGCAAGACTTCACCCCGAAGATAATTTCTACTACAGCTTTTTTTCACGTAAGGATGACCACATAAAACTGGAGAAGCTTGCGCCTTTTTCGGAGAATATAGGTGCAAATATAGCCCATTTTTCGGGTTTGCTCTACCGCACGGCAAGCGTTGTTCTGCCCATACCACACAAGTGGTTCTTCAAGCAGAAATCTGATATAACACATTTTTTCAACTATATTGCCCCTCCCGGAGTTGACGGAAAAACTGTAATTACCGTCCATGACATGGTATACAGAACCTATCCCGAAACTGTCCGTGGACGTACAAAGAAGATACTCGACATGGGACTTGCATCGTCTATGAAAAGGGCGGATATGATTGTTACCGTGTCGGAATTTTCAAAATCGGAGATAATCAGATATTTTCCTCAGCATGAGAGCAAGATAAGAGTTGTTCCCTGCGGCGTTGACCTTGACAGATTCAAACCCTGTCAGCAGCCGGAGCGCATTCCCGAAGTCAAGAAAAAACTTGGTATAGAGGGCGAATACTTCCTCTATGTGGGCACAATTGAGCCGAGAAAAAATCTGGAACGCCTTATAAATGCCTACAATATCTTCTGTCAGCATGAAAAGGACGCTCCGAAGCTTGTCCTTGCAGGCGGAAAAGGCTGGCTGTATGACGGTATTTTCCAGCGTGTCACAGACCTTAAACTGGAGGAAAAGGTGCTGTTTACCCAGTACATCTCCGACGAGGACATGAATCCGCTTATGTGCGGCGCACTGGCATTTGTATTCCCGTCCATATACGAGGGATTCGGCATACCTCCCCTTGAGGCAATGGCTTGCGGAGTGCCTGTCCTTGCCTCAAATGCGGCTTCACTTCCCGAAGTAACAGGAGATTGTGCCGTTACCTGCGACCCCTATTCCGAGGAGGAAATAGCGGAAGGACTCCGCAGACTTTACAGCGATTCCGAATTGAGAGCAGACCTCAGCCGCCGTGGACTTGAAAGAGCAAAGACGCTGACATGGGACAGCTCAGCTGAAAAACTCTACAGCGTTTATAAGGAACTTATGAAATGAAAAAACTGAAAGTACTTGAAGTAAATAAAGCATATTATCCCCACATAGGTGGAATTGAAACTCTGGTGAAGCAGTATTCCGAGGAGCTTGGTGAGTTCGGCGCCGATGTGCGCACTCTTGTATGCCGTGACGATAAGGGCGGTACAGTAAAGGAAGTTGTAAACGGTGTTCCTGTTATACGTGCAGGCAGCTTCGGCACATATTTTTCCTGTCCGCTGTCCCTTCATTTTATTCGTGAATTTCGCAGAATGGCGAAAAAAGCGGACGTAGTACACATCAATGTGCCCTTTCCTCTGGCGGATGCGGCACTGCTTCTGTCGGGATTCAAGGGCAGAGTGGTGGTTTCATGGCACAGCGACATCGTAAAGCAGAAAAAGCTGCTTGCTCTTTATAAGCCGCTTTTGAAATATCTTCTCAACCGTGCGGATATGATTTTTGTGGCTACTGAGGGACATATCGACGGCTCTGATTTTCTCCCTGAATACAGAGAAAAATGCCGCATACTCCCATACGGCGTAACAGTTGAGGATTACCTCAATATCGACAGAAAGCCTATTCTTACAGAAAAGCTTACAGACAAAAACAGCGTGAAGGTATTTTTTACAGGCAGACTGGTATATTACAAGGGCGTTGATGTGCTTTTGAAAGCTTTTGCAAAGGTGAAAAACTGCGAGCTGTTCATAGCAGGTACAGGAGAATTGGAAAATTCCCTGAAAACCTGTGCAGAATCCCGTGGACTTACGGAAAAGGTGCATTTTCTGGGATTTCTTTCCGATGAGGAACTGCGTCAGGCTTATGCGGATTGTGATATATTCGTGCTTCCCTCTGTGGTAAAAAGTGAGGCATTCGGTATAGTTCAGCTTGAAGCCATGGTATACGGCAAGCCTGTAATAAATACAAATCTGCCTTCGGGAGTTCCCCATGTGAGCATTGACGGAGAAACGGGACTCACTGTGCCGCCATCTGATGTAAAAGCCCTTGCAAAGGCAATAAACCGCCTTGCTGAGGATAAAGAACTACGTGAAGAACTGGGCAGAAATGCCGCTGAACGTGTAAAAGAAAAATTCAGCGAAAAGAAAATTATCCGCAGTCTTTACGGTTATCTTTCTGGGGAGGATTCCCGATGAAAGGGCTTGTCATAGGTGTAGGCGGATTTGTTGGCGGTTATCTTATAAAGGAACTGTCGGAAAATGGCTGGGAAGTTTTTGCAACCTGCCTTGAAAATAAAAAAATTGACGGTGAATGTACGGCATATTCCCTTAATATAATGGAAAAAGCGGATATTTCAGCGGTGCTGGCGGAGGTAAAGCCTGATGTGATTTTTCATCTTGCCGCACAAAGCTCCGTTGCCCTGTCGTGGAAGAATCCGCAGCTGACAGCGGAAGTCAACGTAATCGGCGCAATAAATCTCTTTGAGGCTGTCCGTGAATATGGCGGAAAAGTGAGAATTGTTGTGGTTGGTTCCGGGGAGGAATACGGCTATATAGCTGAAAATGCCTGTCCTCTGAAAGAAACGGAGCCATTACACCCCGGAAATATCTATGCTTCCACAAAGGTCTGTCAGGAGATGACAGCGGAAATATACGCACGTGCTTATGGTATGGATATTGTTATGGTACGTGCCTTTAATCATTCAGGACCGAAGCAGGACAGCATATTTGTAATATCCGATTTCTGCCGACAGACAGCGGAAATAGAGGCAGGAAAAAAAGCCCCTGTAATATCTGTGGGGAATCTTTCTGCAAAGCGTGATTTTACAGATGTCCGTGATATAGTCCGTGGCTACAGACTGCTTGCGGAGAAGGGCAGAAGCGGAGAGATTTACAATATCGGCAGGGGAAAAGCCGTGGAAATACAGCATATCCTTGAAAAAATTCTGAGTTTTTCAACGGCGGAAATTACCGTAAAAAAGGATATGAAGCGTATGAGGGCGGCGGATATACCTCTGATTGAGCCTGATGTGACGAAGATATACAGGGATACAGGCTGGAAGGCGGAAATTCCCCTTGAAAGGACAATAGAGGATACGCTGGAATACTGGCGGAAAAGGAGCTGATAAAATGGATATGAAGCTTACAAAGGATAAAATGCGAACCTTTGGGGGACATGAAAAAATAGGCGTATTCAACGCAGGAGATAAGCTGACGGAGTTCGGAGAAAATCAGAATTCTGCAAATGAAGTTCTGGCGGCGAATATAAACGACCTTATAAAGCGTGTCTGCGCCCTTGAGGATAAAGCGCTGAAGCACGAAGAAATTATGAAAAAGCTTGCAGGAGAGCTCAACGGCTTCAAAAGGGAACTTGACCGTTTAAGGCTGTCAGAAAAACTTAATTCAGGAGCGATTGAACGTCTTGACAAGGCTATAGATCTGATTAACAATGGTGAGTAGTTTTTCGACAAAAATAACTTGACATTTACAGCATTTTGATGTATTATTATAATATATCTTTAAACAGCTAAAGATACCAACGGAAACGCTGATAAACGGCTGTTTCCGTTTTATTTTTTTCACGAAAGGAAGGTGAGAAAATGAATAATCTCTCTGAAAAAATTGCTGAGGAGCTTGAAAATCATGTGGCGTTTACAATTCCCATTTTCGGCGGAATCCCTGTCCCTGATTCCTGTGTTGTATCATGGATAATAATTGCCGTGGCGGTACTGCTTTCGATTATTCTCACCCACAATATGAAAAAAGTTCCTGTGGGCAAGCAGTGTTTGCTTGAAATCGGCATAACGTGGATGCACAATTTTTTCCTTGACACCCTCGGACCTCATGGAAAAAAATATCTGTCCATACTTGAAACATTCCTGATATACATAGGATTTTCAAATCTTATCGGCATATTCGGCTTTGTTCCGCCAACAAAGGATATAAATGTTACAGTAGCCCTTGCGGTTATGGCATCTATGCTTATACAGATTGCAGGATTCAAGGAAAGGGGCGCTAAAAAGTGGGCAAAGGGATTCTTAGAGCCTATGCCTGTTATGCTGCCGATGAATCTGCTGGAGCTTGTTACCCGTCCGCTTTCGATGAGTATGCGACTTTTCGGCAACGTTCTGGGCGCATTTGTTGTAATGGAGCTTATAAAGATATGTATTCCCGGCGGTATTCCTGTGCCGTTCAGCCTTTATTTTGACATATTTGACGGTGCTATTCAGGCGTATGTATTTGTATTCCTTACCTCTCTCTTTATGGCGGAGGCTATTGAGGAATGATAGATTAAGGAGATTTCAAAATGAAAAAAACATTATTAACGCTTATACTTGCTTCAATGCTGACGCTTACAGCCTGTACATCAACGGCTGATACAAAAGAAAATTCTGAGGTAACTCCTACTGAGGCGGCTACAGAAGCAACCACAGAAGAAGTTACAGAAGCACCGACAGAAGCTCCTACAGAAAATACGAAAGTAAATAAAATTAACGATATATCCAATACGGAAAAGAAGATAGTCTGTTTTGTTAACGGACAGAGAGTCGGAGGCGTGATGTATCTTCCGGAGGGAGAAGGTCCATTCCCAACAGTTGTAATGATTTCAGGATTGGGCATGCCATATATGTTTTTTAATAGCGAAGCGAAAAACATCGCCAAGAATGGCGTTGCAGCTGTAACATTTGACTGCAGGGGTTATGTTCCGGATGGATATTCCAGTGAAGGTGATTTTTATAAGGATATGTCACCTGAAAGCTGTGTAAAGGATATTCTTGCTGTAACTGATTTTATTTCAGAATATTCTGCAATTGATGCAGAAAATATATTTCTTTGGGGACACAGCTACGGTGGAGTTGTTACAGCAATGGCTGCGGCTGAAAAACCTGATACCTTCAAGGGATTTATCGGCATAGATCCTGCTTATCAGATGCCTGATGAATTCCGCAGCCTTTATAATGAGGATACTGAAACATTTATTCTTGACGGTAGTGAGATAGGAGAAACGTTTGCACGTGGTTTGATGGAAGTGGATATTTATGAAAAAATGAAATCTATCAACGGTAATGCAGTAATTTTAACGGGAACAAATAACACTATCAACATAAATTATCCGGAAGTTTTTGTAAAAGCTCTGGAATCTATGCCGCAGGCTGAAAAAATAGTAGTTGACGGAGCAGATCACATTTTTTCAGAGCACAGAGAGGAACTTATAAATCATACGATTAATTTTATAAAAGACAATATTGATTAAACAAAAGGGGAAGTAACATGAAAAAAGCTTTATTTGCAGTTATTCTTGCATCAATGCTGACGCTTACAGCCTGTACATCAACGGCTGATACAAAAGATAATTCAGATGTAACTCCCACCGAAGCGACAACCGAAACTGTCACAGAAGCGCTGACAGAGGAAGTTACGGAAGCTCCTACAGAACCCCCTACTGAAAATTTGATAGAGGATATTTCTGCTACTGAAAAGAAGTTCACCTGTTATGTAGATGGACAGAGAGTTGGCGGTCGCTTATATCTCCCAGAGGGTGAAGGACCTTTCCCTACAATTGTGTTTGTTCCTGGTATGGGAGTAAATTATTACATGTATCAAAAAATATTTGAAAAAATAAACGTCGAGGGTATAGCCGTTGCTGCCTTTGATTGCAGGGGCAATACATTTGCAAGTAATGTAAGTGATGGGAAATTTTCAGAAATGACTCCCACAAGCCTTAAAAAGGATATTGTAACAGTAACAGACTTTATTTCTGAATATTCCACAACTGACAAAGAAAATCTATTCATTATGGGACACAGCTTAGGCGGACTTACCGCAGCATTGACAGCCGCAGAAAATCCCGATATGTATAAAGGCATGATTGGATTTGATCCGTCATATCAGCTGCCTGAAGGTTATCGTGAACATTATTCCGAAGGAACAGAAATTCCCGAAGCTGCTAACGTTTATTCAGAGGGTAAGAAGTTTATCGAGGAAATAATAGCAATTGACGTTCTTGAGGACATCAAATCATTTGACGGAAGTACAATTATTCTCACGGGAACAAAAGGTACTGTTTACACTGAGAATCCCCTTGCTTTAGAAAATGCTGCGGAAACGCTTCCAAATGCTGAACTTGTTATAGTTGACGGAGCTGACCACGGATTTGAAAATCATAGAAAAGAACTTGTACAGTATACGGTTGATTTTATAAAGAAAACCATTGATTGATTTAGGGCTGCAAAGGCAGTCTCTACATAAAAATTAATAATTATTTTATCTTGGAGGTATTTATTATGGGATTAGTTGCTATTGGTGCTGCTATTGCAGTTCTCACAGGTGCAGGTGCAGGCGTAGGTATTGGTATTGCCACAGCAAAGGCTGCTGAGGCTATTGCCCGTCAGCCCGAAGCTAAAAAGGACATCAGAAGCGCAATGCTGCTTGGCTGTGTACTTGCAGAAGCTACAGCTATTTACGGCTTTGTTATTGCACTTCTTATTATTGTTATGCTTGGCGGTAAGTAATACAGCCTTGACGGAGGTTTTTAATGATTAAATTTGAATTCTGGAATATTTTCTGGACGGTATTCAATGTACTTCTGCTCTTTGTGCTGCTCAGAATATTTCTGTTTAAACCTATTAATAAAATGCTTGACGACCGTACACAGGCTATACAGAAGGATTACGATGACGCTGAACGTGCCCGAAAGGAAGCCGAGGAACTCAAAGCTCAGTACGACAATTCTATCAGCGAGGCAAAGGAAGAAGCTGCACGGATTATCCGAAAAGCTCATGACGAGGCGGAAAACGAGCGTACTGCAATTATCCGCAAATCCCATGAGGAGGCGGAAAGCATTGTTGCCGCAGCAGGTGAAACTATTGAAAATGAACGCAGAAGGGTTATACGTCAGGCACATTCTGAAATTGCCGACCTTGCCATAGAAGCAGCATCAAAGATAGTAGCTGCCAACGTTGACGATGAAAAGAACCGCAGGCTTGTTGATGAATTCCTTGCCGCAGAGGAGGCTGAACAGAAATGAGAGATACAGCAAAGGAATTTCTCAATGAACTGGTGAGGCTGAATATATCCCGTGAGGATATTGAGACGGCAAAGGGAATATTTTCCGCTTGTCCCGATTTAAAGGACACATTGACAAATCCTCTTATCACCTTTGAGGAAAAGAGAACGGCAATAAAGCAGATTTTCCCGAAATCACTGGAGCGTTCCATGGCGAATGCGGCGAAGTCGGGTATTATCGGTGAGCTTGACGAAATTTTCGAGGCTTATCAGGATATACTCCTTGAAAAGCAGAAAAGTATAAAGGCGGTAGTCCGCTATGTTACGCCTCTTACGGAGAATCAGCAGGCGGAGCTGCGCCGTTTTATCAAGGAAAGATTCACCAAGGATGAAGTGGATATTGAGTATAAGCATGACCCTGATATTATCGGCGGATTTATACTTAGCGCAGGAGATGTGGAATTTGACCGCAGCTATCGTACAAGTTTGCGTACTATTCATGACTCTCTGAAGAAAAAAGCAGGGGAAAGTACTGTAAAAGGCGAAAAATCGGTAAAATCCACTGATATAATTTCTGTGCTCAAAACGGAAATCAAGGATTTTGAAGTGCGTTCAGGAGCGTCTGAAACAGGCTTTGTAATCCGTCTGGGCGATGGAATTGCTCGTGTCCGTGGAATGAGCGGTGTAATGTACGGCGAGCTTGTTGAATTTGAAACAGGCATAAGAGGAATTGTCCAGAATATCGAGGATAGTTCCGTGGGTGTCGTGCTTCTTGGTGATGACTACGGTCTTACTGAGGGTTCAGCTGTTATCCGCACCTGCAAAAGAGCAGGAATCGGCGTAAGCGATGAGCTTCTTGGCAGAGTCGTTGACGCACTTGGTTCGCCTATTGACGGACTGGGACAGATTCACGCAGAGGAATATTTCCCCATAGAGCGTGAAGCTCCCGGAGTTATCGAGAGAAAATCCGTAAACGTGCCCTTGCAGACGGGAATACTTGCCATAGATTCAATGTTCCCTATCGGACGGGGACAGCGTGAGCTTATTATCGGTGACAGACAGACAGGAAAGACTTCAATTGCCATAGATACTATAATCAACCAGAAGGGGCAGGACGTAATCTGCATATATGCGGCTATCGGACAGAAATCCTCAACGGTTGCGCAGGTAGTGAATACACTGAAAAAATACGGCGCTATGGAATATTCCGTAGTTGTATCGGCATCTGCGTCAGAGCCTGCGCCATTCCAGTATGTATGTCCCTACTCTGCTACAGCAATTGCAGAATATTTTATGTCAAAGGGAAAAGATGTACTTATCGTATATGACGACCTTTCAAAGCACGCCGTTGCATACCGTGCAATGTCCCTGCTGCTGCATCGTCCTCCGGGACGAGAGGCATATCCCGGAGATGTATTCTATCTTCATTCAAGACTGCTGGAGCGTTCAAGCCGTCTTGACGATGAACACGGCGGCGGCTCACTTACGGCATTGCCCATTATAGAAACTCTTGCAGGCGATATTTCAGCATATATCCCCACGAATGTAATATCAATCACTGACGGACAGATTTTCCTTGAAAGCGAACTTTTCAATTCAGGACAGCGTCCTGCGGTGAATTATGGTCTTTCCGTATCCCGTGTAGGCGGTGCGGCACAGACAAAGGCTATGAAAAAGGCGGCAGGAAATCTCCGTATTGACCTTGCACAGTTCAAGGAAATGGAAATATTCACTCAGTTTTCATCGGAGCTTGACCCTGCAACAGCAGAGCTTCTTGCCCACGGAAATATGCTGACGGAGCTGCTTAAACAGCCGCTTTACAATCCACGTCCCCACTATGAGCAGGTAATCCTCCTGTATGCGGCGCAGCATGGTCTTTTCAGGCACGTTACGCCCAAGGAGGTAAAAGAGTATGTATCTGAGCTGATGAGCTATATCAACAGCTACGGACAGGATATTATCGCTGAAATCGAGGAAAATCGTGTTCTCACAGATGACCTGATGGAGCGTATTGAGCGCATAGTGACGGCGTTTGAGGAATAAGGTGATTTTATGCCGAATATAAGAGAGATTCACGAGAGAATTGAAAGTATAAAGCAGATTCTGAAAATCACCAATGCCATGTATCTTATATCCTCTTCAAAGCTGAAAAAGGCGAGAAAAGCCCTTGATTCAACCGAGCCGTATTTCTATAAGTTACAGGATACTATCGAAAGTGTGCTTGAGCATACTCCCCATATCCGCCAGATGTACTTTGACAGGCGATTGAATATCCCCGAAGAACAGAGGAAAAAGGGATATATCGTTATTACAGGGGATAAGGGTTTGTGCGGAAGCTACAACCACAATATCCTTAAATATACCGAGGAAAAGCTTGACGCAGCTCCTGACCTCAGCAATTGCTATCTGTTTGTAATGGGGCAGGTAGGCAGACTTTACTTCCAGCGGAGAATAAAGTCGGGAAAGCAGGCGTATGTAGACGGAGAATTTCTCTATACAACGCAGAATCCCACTCTTTACCGTGCGGCGGAAATAGCAGGTATCGTACTGGATAAATTTGAAAAAGGGGAGCTTGACGAGGTGTGGGTAGTATATACCGACATGGTAACGTCAAATGTGCAGGAAACACGTACTGTACAGCTTCTGCCCTTTGAGCGCAGGCATTTCGGCAAGGCGAAGGACGGCACGATGAAAAAGCTGCCGAAAGCGTCATTTGTGCCGTCACCTGAGAAGGTTATGGACTATCTCATTCCACAGTATGCAAAGGGCATAATCTACGGCGCAATGGTAGAGGCGTTCTGCTGCGAGCAGCATTCGAGAATGACAGCAATGGACGCAGCTACTACCAGCGCAAAGGATATGATACACGACCTCTTACTGATGTACAACCGTGCAAGACAGGCTGCAATTACCCAGGAAATAACCGAGGTATGCGGCGGTGCGGCACAGGTAAAAGAAGATTAACGGAAAGGGGTAAGGCAATATCTAATGGAAAAAGGAAAAATAACACAGATAATAGGCCCTGTTATAGATGTGGAGTTTCCGTCGGGAAAGCTCCCTATGATAAAGGATGCACTTTCCGTTGAAGTTGACGGAAAACAGCGTATTATGGAGGCTGCACAGCATCTGGGCAACCGTACTGTCCGCTGTATCATGCTTGCAGCCAGTGAAGGACTAAGCAAGAATATGGAAGTTACAGCAACGGGCAGCTGTATAAAAGTCCCTGTAGGAGAAAAAACTCTGGGGCGTATGTTCAACGTTCTTGGCGAGCCTATCGACAAAAAGGGCGATGTGGGAGCCGAGGAAATGTGGGGAATTCACCGCAAAGCTCCTACATTTCAGGAACAGAGTCCCGTTGTTGAGATTCTGGAAACAGGCATAAAGGTTATCGACCTTATAGCACCTTATGCAAAAGGCGGAAAAATCGGACTTTTCGGCGGTGCAGGCGTAGGAAAAACCGTGCTTATACAGGAACTTATACGCAATATAGCTACGGAACACGGCGGATATTCTATTTTCACAGGCGTAGGAGAGCGTTCCCGTGAGGGCAACGACCTCTGGAACGAAATGCAGGAATCGGGAGTTATAAACAAGACGGCTCTTGTTTTCGGGCAGATGAACGAGCCTCCCGGCTCACGTATGCGTGTGGCGCAGACGGGACTTACCATGGCGGAATACTTCCGTGACCGTGAGCACAAGGATGTACTGCTTTTTATTGATAATATTTTCAGATATGTTCAGGCAGGCTCAGAAGTATCGGCTCTGCTGGGACGTATGCCCTCAGCGGTAGGCTATCAGCCTACTCTTGCTACAGAAGTGGGAGAGCTTCAGGAGCGTATTACATCAACGAAAAACGGCTCTATTACGTCGGTACAAGCGGTATATGTACCTGCTGACGACCTGACAGACCCTGCCCCTGCAATAACATTTGCACATCTTGACGCTACAACGGTACTGTCGAGAAAAATTGTTGAGCAGGGAATATATCCCGCAGTTGACCCCCTTGAATCAAATTCAAGAATACTTGAACCCGAAGTTGTAGGCGAGGAGCATTACAGCGTTGCAAGAAGAACTCAGGAGCTGCTCCAGAAGTATAAGGAATTGCAGGATATTATTGCAATTCTCGGCATGGAGGAGCTTGACGAGGAGGATAAACTGGCGGTATACCGTGCAAGAAAGGTTCAGAAATTCCTGTCACAGCCCTTTAATGTGGCGGAGAATTTCACAGGCCTAAAGGGAAAATATGTGCCGCTGAAAGACACAATCGAGGGCTTCAAGGCAATTATTGACGGCGAAATGGATAATTATCCCGAAGCGGCATTCCTCATGGCAGGTACGATAAATGACGTACTTGCAAAGGCTAAGGAAATTGAAAACGGTATATAACTATGGCTAATACATTTTATCTGGAGATAATCACCTCCAACAGAATTTTCTTTCAGGGCGACTGCGAGCATCTTGTAATAACGGCTATAGATGGTCACATGGGCATACTTGCAGGCCATGAGCCGCTTGTAACCTGTCTGCCCACAGGAGAACTGAAATACATGGTTGACGGTCAGTGGAAATATGCTGCCATATCCGAGGGATTCATCGAGGTTATGCCTGACAGGGCGGTAATATTGGCGGATTCCTGCGAACTGCCCGAAGAAATTGACGTCAAAAGGGCAGAAGAAGCAAGAGAACGGGCACAGGAGATGCTCCGACAGCAGCAGAGTATCCGTGAATATTACGAAACTCAGGCTGCTCTCAACCGTGCCATGAACAGACTTAAAATATCACAGAAGCATTTTAAGTAAAATGGGATGTTGATATAACCAAAAATAAGGTATTTAAATTGTGCAATGTTTCAAAATATATATATTTACCTTGTATATACTTGACTTTTAGCGTGAAATATTGTACAATAATAGTAATTGTCACAGACAAAAATCAAGGGAATAAAAAAGCAAATTCCCGAATAGGAGGCAAAAGACGTGAAAAAGATTCACAAATCCACTTTCTTCATTGTCGTTGCTTTTATTGCGTTGTTCGCAGTCTCAACAATCACAGGCTTTGACTACTTCTACGGCGATAACAAGAATACCGTCGTAAAAGGCGTTGATGACATCCGTCTCGGTATTGACATACAGGGCGGCGTTGACGTAACATTTGCCCCTGCTGACGGCTTCGACGCTACCGACGAGCAGCTTGACGCTGCAACAGAGACTATCAAAACCCGTCTCAGCTCTCTCGGTATCAACGACAACGAAATCTACAGCGACTACAAATCAGACCGTATTATTGTTCGTTTCCCATGGCAGGCAGGCGAAAGCGACTATGACGCAGAAGCTGCTGTTAAGGAGCTCGGCGAAATGGCAGAGCTTACATTCCGCCGTGGAAGCGATTACGACACCGATGAGGAGGGAAATATTACTCCCACAGGCGAAATCGTTCTCAACGGTTCGGATATTGAAAGCGCAAGCTATGTCTACAGACCTGACAACTACGGCACTTATGAATGGGTTGTTACTCTTGACCTGAAGGAATCAGGTAAAAACGCATTCGCACAGGCTACAGCTGACCTTGCAGGCACAGGCACTCCCATTTCTATCTGGATGGACAGCACAATGATTTCTGCTCCATCTGTAAGCAATGCAATCACAGACGGCAGCGCAGAAATTTCCGGTAACTTCACAGATGTTTCTTCAAAGAAGCTTGCTGACCAGATTAACTCCGGTGCGCTTCCTTTCAAGATGGAGACAACAAGCTTCAAGACAATTTCATCTACAATGGGTGAAGGTTCTCTTGACGCTATCATACTTGCAGCAGCAATTGCATTTTTATTTATTGCAATTTACATGATTATACTTTACAAGCTTCCCGGATTCGTAGCAGTAATTGCTATCGTGGGACAGATTGCAGGTACACTTGCAGCTGTAACAGGCTGGTTCGGCTTTATGCCCGGTTCAACACTTACAATCCCCGGTATTGCAGGTATTATCCTTTCTGTTGGTATGGGTGTTGACGCAAATATCATCACAGGCGAGCGTATCAAGGAAGAAATCCGTTCAGGTAAATCCCTTGAAGCCGCAATCCGTGTTGCTTACAAGAGAGCATTCTCCGCTATTCTTGACGGTAACATCACAAATGTTCTTATCGCAATAATTCTTATGGGTGCTTTCGGAGTTCCTTCAAGCTTCTTCTCGAAGATTCTCAACAGCACAGTATTCGCTATGTTCGGTGCAACAACCGAGGGCGTTGTATACTCCTTCGGCTTCACACTCCTTGTCGGTGTTGTATGTAACTTTGTATTTGGCGTATTTGCTTCAAGAATCATGGTTACATCACTCTCCAAGTTCAAGGCATTCCAGAACAGAAAGCTTTATGGAGGTGAGGTCAAGTGAGTAAGAACAAGAAAACTACAGAGGCAGCAGCACCTGCTGTTACAAAAAAAATTTATAATTTCTGCGGAAAGAAAAGAATGATTCTTGTAATCGCAATCTGTGTTATTGTTGCTCTCCTTGCAGGTATAATCTTTAGAGGTGTAAATCTTGCGATTGAGTTCAAGGGCGGTACAATGCTGACATATTCTTACAGCGGTGAGCTTGATACAAACGGCGTAGCTGCGGCAGCACAGGACATTGTAAAAGTTCCCGTAACAATCCGTACAGGTGAAAGTCTTGACGGAAGCGGACATCAGATAACACTTTCTTTCACATCTGAGGAAGGTCTGAACGCAGATAAGCAGTTTGAGCTTACAAACGCTCTCAATGCAAAGTATCCCGATAATGGACTTGAGCTTTTCGACTCCAACGACGTAAGTCCTGCATCAGGCCGTGAGTTCCTGCTGAAATGTCTTCTTGCAATGGTCGTAGCAGCAGTGCTGATTATCATTTACATTGCAATCAGATTCCAGAAAATCGGCGGCTGGTCAGCTGGTTTATGTTCAATATTTGCACTTTGCCATGACCTTGTAGCAGCACTTGCAGCGTCAATTATCATCGGCTTTGAGTTCAACGCAAATATTGTTGCGGTAATTCTTACAATTCTCGGTTATTCTATCAATAACACAATCGTTATCTATGACAGAATCAGAGAGAATAAGTCACTTTATCCCAATGCAACACTGAACGAGCTTATTAACATGGGTTGTTCACAGTCCCTCACACGTTCTATCAGAACATCTATTACAACAGTTGGTACAATGATTATTGTATCAATCGTAGTATTAGTAAGCGGCTATACATCACTGCTCAGCTTCTCAGTTCCGCTTATCTTTGGTCTGCTTTCAGGTACCTACTCATCTATTTTCGTAGCACCTGTAACATGGTCATGGATGATGGCAAAAAAGGACGCAAAGTCTGAAAAATAAAAAATAAGAGTTAAGAATCTGATGGTTCTTAACTCTTTTTATTTTCTGAAATCTGATTTGTGCTTAATTATCTGTTAACAGCCTGTCTGATTTTTGCTTTGATTTTAAGATTCTTTTTTACCTTTTTGATTATAATTCCTGCCACGAAAAGTGTGAAGCCGATGCAGGCGCAGTATATAGCTGAGGGCAGAAGAAGCGTACTGCTGAGGTAACAGAGAAAATCTCCTGTAGCTGTGTATGTCAGTGCTGCACCAGCCGATACTGCAATAGCAGTGAGAATTGCAGCAAGTCCGCTGTATGCAAGGGTATTTCCGATAAATCCAAGAACGTGACTGCCCTTGTGGTTTACAATAAATACTACCCAGATAAGAAGCAGAACAGCCGCACCGGTAATAATTCCCAGTGTGAGATAGGAAAGTATGTATTTCACGTTTTCAAGGCGGAATTTCATATCCCAGCCGATTTTGCTTACAGAGAATTTTTCATCAATTCCTTTATCTGCGAGGCTGCTGCGGATTGAGTTATAGTCGGCGGTCAGCATATCGTAGCCAAAGGTTTCCTTGGCGATTTCGTGATTACCCATAAAGAAATCCACAATCTCGTTTTCGGTGACAGTAGGTTCTTCACCCTTGCCGTCTAATATGTAATCGGCATATTGCTGAACCTTTTCCGCACAGAAATCGGTGAAATCGCTTTTTGCCATGTAGAGGGCGAACTCGGTTTTATCTGCAAAGCCGTGAGTAGCCTTGTCGAAATCAGCGTCGTAGTAGAGATTATCAGAAATACTCATACCGTTATATTCGGCGTTAATTACAGACCATGTCTCCATATTGAGAATTGACTCATGGAGATTATCGCCGTTAAATCCAAGTTTAAGGCTGAAAAGGACACAGGCGGCAAAGAGAAAAATACCAGCCAGAAGTGAAACGAAGAAAGCACCTGTAAGTCTGCCTGCACCTGTTTTGACAGGAGCGTTTTTTTCTACAGCAGTGGGAGCATTGGTGCTGTCCTGTTCAGGCGGCGGAAAGGAATCCCATTTATGCTCAGGCTCAGAGAATGAATCCTGATATTTTGGTGTATCGTCTGCTGTTTCGGTAATGGGGGGGATTTCAGTTTCAGGAGAATATACAGGTGACTCCTCTTGTATGGGAGGGGGCAGAACTGCTTCATTCGCAGTATCGTCGGTGGTATCATCAATGGAATCTGAGAAGTCGGTGATTTCCTCTGTGGGAGTGTTTTCAATTTCCTCATCGGGAAAATCGGCTAAATTTTCTTTTACAATTTCTCCTGTTGTGGGGTTTTTCAGCATTGTACCGCAGCCAATACAGAAGTAGAGTGAATCGTCGTTGTATTCGGCTTTGCAATTTTTACATATCATTTTACATCCTCCATTTCGCAGGGGGAAATCCTGCAATTAATTATCCTCTTAATATTATACATACAAAAGAAGAAATTGTCAACAGAAAAATGTCGAAGAAGCGGGCGACCCTAAATGTAAAGAAAAACTGCATCAGCCGAAGCTAATGCAGTTTATGTAGGTTATTCGGATTTTTTCTCAGCTGAAACAGTGCCTGCTGCCTGTGCCTTGAGCAGATCTCTGATTTCTGTGAGAAGTTCTTCTTCCTTGGAAGGCTTGGGAGGAGCTGCTTCTTCCTGCTTCTTGAACTTGTTAATAATGCTGTTAACAAACTTCATAATGAGGAATACGACAGCTGCCATGATGAGGAAATTCACGATGTCCATAAAGAAAGCACCGATTCTCAGCTCAGCCTTGAAAAGGGTAATGGAGAAACCATTGATTCCGCCAACGCTGAAGAAACCGAGAATAGGCGAAATGATGTTGTCAAGCAGAGAGGTAACAAGACCTGTGAAAGCTCCGCCGATGATAACACCGATAGCCATATCAATGATATTTCCCTTGGTGATAAACGTCTTAAATTCATCAAGCAACTTCTTCATTTTTTATCTCCTTTGTTTTATTTAAATGAGTTCACTCATTTAGTTCATATTTCAGGCAGGGTAGGAATTTTTTTAGTCTCATCATGGGGAGTTTTCCACGCCTGCATATATTCCGGTAATTCAATTTTGTCCAGTTCATCCACATAAACTGGTGCTTTTTTCGGCAGGGGGTCAACTGCATGGTCAGGCTCAGCCATAATAGCTTCACGGTGTTTAAATGAATCGGCTTCAATATCATCTGCATTTACTGCAACAGTGGGTTTCATGAATGTTTTTTCTGTGAAACTGTGACCGGTTGGTATATTTGAAGCATCAATCTCATTTGCACCTGATATAGAGGGTTTAATGTGGGTTCCTGAATTTCCAGCGAGGTCATTTGATACAGTGTCATTGATTTTTCGCATAAATATGCTGTTCATGGAGCCTGAATCAATTTTTTCAAGAGTACTGCCGTCAATAATCGGGACATCGCTCATGATACCGGCAGCTTTGTTTGCTTCGCTCAGACGTTTTTTACGTCTGTTGTCAATATCAGCGAAGGGGTCAGATGGGTCAATGGCGGTATCTTTAATTCTGCCGAAGAAATCTGTTTCAGATTTTTTAGGTTCTTCTTTTTTCTCGCCGTCGTTGAAGAAGTCCCAGAAGCTCTGTTTTGGCGGAGCAGGTTGAGCAGACGGAGCTGGAGCTGTCTGCGGTGCAGGGGGCGAAGTCTGTACGGGAGTTCTGCTATTCGCAGCGGGAACTGGAACAGTCTTACCGTATACAGGCTGCCCGTTCTGATCATAGCCGATAATCTGAGGCTGTCCGTACATAGCAGGCTGCTGTACATTCTGAGCAGTTTTTTGGACAGACGGTGGAGTCTGTTTGTTTTCCGCAGGAGGAACGTCATCATAAATACTGAAATCAAAATTTTCTTCAGAGCGATTGAGTTCATCTGCGGTATACAGTTTTTTAGGCGCAGGCGGAGCAATATCTCTAATTATAAAAGTACTCTCGTTTATGGTGAATCCGCCGTTGCCCTCAGAAAAATCTTCTTCGGAGTGATATTTTCCCATATCAACCTGTTCGTAGTCAGGTCCTGAGGGATTTTCAAGATTATTTCCGCATTTTACGCAGAATTTGAATCCTTTTTCGTTATTTGTGCCGCACGCACTGCATACCATGCAGAAAATCTCCTTTACAACAATAGAATCTTTCTGAAAGCTGTACATGAGCAGCGTTTCAGAGAATCCAAATTTATCTATAGTATATTATATCATTTCCCGACATTTTTTGCAATACCTTTCTGATATAATTAAAATATCTCTCTTTTAACTATAGCTATAAAGCGCATAATGGGTGGTTGTATAAATATTAGTTTTGTGTATAATGCTGATAAATTGCGAAAACTATATGAAAACTCTGTATTTTTTCATATTTTCGTGTTATAATAATGTAACTGCAAAATTATTAGGGAATTCATTATTTTTTTATGGGAGCTGAAAATTATGCCTAAAGATGTCAGCAAAGAAAAAAGTATAAGAAAAGCCAAGACGACAACTGAGCTTGTCATCAGTGCAATAATAATCGGTACATCGGTTTATATAGGAAAAAGCTGCTTCGACCGTGCAGTTACAGTTCCTTCAACCAAGAAGGAAGCTGCTCAGATAGAGGAGATAAATATCCCCGATCCCTCAGAAGCTATTGATCCGAATAAAATCGTTTTTACCGCTAAGCCTGTTAACACAAAATTGAAATTTTCAGGCGACCTTGTTCTTGTAAATAACGATTACCAATATTACAGGACAGGTAATGAAAAGCTGGTCAGCATCATGGAGAAGAATGACGAGAACGGCAGGTCAAACTTTACAGCTGTTGATTATGATTACACTATCCTTGAACAGGTGTATTCGCCGCTTGCAAAAATGGTTGACGACTGGTATTCCATTTACAGCAATGATACTCTTATTGTGTACGGTTCACACCGTACAACTGAATTCCAGCAGCAGCTTTATGATCAGTTTACCGCAAATACGGCAGGTGACGGAGAAGCGCCGATTGTTGCTCCTCCCGGTTTCAGCGAGCATGAAACAGGACTTGCTTTTGATTTCAGTGAAACTGTTGAATATGACTATCAGGGCACAGGCGATTTCCAGTGGCTCAACGACAATTGCCATAAATACGGCTTTGTGATAAGATATGCTGCCGATAAGGAAACAATTACGGAATACCGCAGTGAGCCGTGGCATTTCCGCTACGTAGGAATCCCCCATTCAAAGTATATGAAGGAAAATAATCTTTGTCTGGAGGAATATATCGAACTGCTCCGAAATGCACACCCTTACAGCGGAGAGCATCTTGAAGTTACAGACGAATTTGGTGCGGCTTATGAGATATACTTCTTCCCTTCGGATGATGCTGAGGAATACACCAACGTACCTGTGCCTACGGGTGTAAAGTATGATATTTCAGGAAATAACGTAGATGGCTTTATCGTAACTGTGCATAAGGACGCAAAGGTTGAGATAGGTGAGGAGAATCCCACGCTTACTACAGCTCCACCGTCCACAGAGACAACAGATACAACGGAAACAACCACAGCTGAAACAACAGAAGAATCATATTAAGGCGAATCTGCCTTAAAATAAGCCCCGTACATCCTCGTAGGAAAGGGTAGGCTGCAATGCAAGGTTTATGGCACAGGCTATAAGCTCAGCCCCACGCTCCGAAAGACGGTCGATGTCACGGGGCGTTACCATCATATTCGGCATATTTTCGGGAATTTCTCCGATTCCCATACCGCTGATTATTGTGTGCATATCAACAACTGTAGGCAAACCAATGGCAATTACAGGGATTCCGAGAGTTTCAGCAGAAAGCTCTTTTCGGCTGTTGGCAACTCCGCTGCCGGGTGATATACCGCTGTCGCATATCTGAATAGTAGTGCCAAGCCGTTGAATATCCGAACAGGCGAGAGCGTCTATGGCAATGACGGCAGCAGGCTTGATTTCACGGCATACAGCCTTTATCAGCTCAGCGGATTCAATTCCCGTCTGACCGAGGACTCCTCCTGCAAGACAGGCAACAGGTCGGAGATTGATGAGGAAATTTTCGTCCTCATTGGCAAGTTCGCTTCGCAGATGTCGTGTGGCAAGGACTTTGTCAGCTGTCAGTACACCAATGGTATCGGGAGTTATGTCACGATTTCCCAGACCTGCCACAAATATTTCACCGTCAGGGATAAGATTTTTTAACTCGTCAGCCATTTCAACTGCCATTGTTTCATAATCGGCGCAGAATCGGCTTATATCACCGCTTTCAAGGGTGATATACCGTCCTTTCCCCTTGCCAAGAGATGAACGGTGATTGTCGTTTTCAATGAGAATTTCAGTGATGCGGAAGGCTTTTCCACGGCTGAAGCTGCGGATTCCTTCGGGAAGATTGTCCGCCGAAACCTGTTCAAGGGCGAGGTCGGTGCGTATATTCATTATGCGTCCTCCTTTTGTTGATATTGCTGTATTTTTCAGAGAAATATATGATATATTCTTTAGCTTTTGACAATTGATTTTTTAGGCGAAAAATGGTATAATTATTATTGTCTCAGTGGGTAGCTGTGCGTTGCAGCTGCCGACATATCAACTGATATGTTTAAAATATGTATATTCCGTCGGATTATCCACGGAAAAAACGGGAGGTGCAACTATGCCAAATATTAAATCTGCAAAGAAGAGAGTTAAGGTTAACGCAACTAAGGCTGCTGCTAACAAGTCCAGAAGATCTAATCTCAAGACAGTTCTCAAGAAGGCTGATATTGCTTGTACAACAGGTGCTGCTGATAAGGCAGAGGCTATCAGACTCGCTGTTAAGAAGGTAGACCAGGCTTGCGCTAAGGGTCTTATGCACAAGAATAAGGCTGCAAGAAAGAAGGCTCAGCTGGCTAAGAAGCTTAACGCTGCTGAATAATTAAATAATATACCCCTGATGTCTTGCGAATCAGGGGTTTTTGTTTTCCCTTGCCACGGCAAGGGATTTTTTGTCATATTTCCACGAATTTCCTCATATTATAAAATAATGCTTCTATAAGGAGGTTTTTCATGGACAATAAAAGAGAATTTACGGTTGCTCTTGCGGGTAATCCTAATGTGGGAAAATCTACCGTTTTCAATGCTCTGACCGGACTGAATCAGCATACGGGAAACTGGGCTGGCAAAACGGTTTCATGTGCCGAAGGGAATATTGAGTATGACGGAATATCCATTGTTCTGGCAGATATTCCCGGCGCTTATTCTCTTAAAGCAGCCTCCGCCGAGGAGGAAGCCGCACGGCAGTTTATCTTGTCGGGAAAAGCCGATTGTGCCGTAGTTGTGTGTGATGCCGTGTGTCTTGAACGCAATTTGTACCTTGCTTTGCAGATAATCGCTGAAATTCCACGGACTATTGTCTGTGTGAATCTCATTGACGAGGCGGAGAAAAAGGGATATAAAATTGACAGTGATAAATTAAGCGCCTGTCTTGGTGTACCTGTTGTATTTACCTCAGCCCGAAATAATATTGGACTTGATGAGCTCCGTCATACCCTGAAAGAAGTGCTTCTGTCGGAGGATTTTTCGGAAAATTCGGGAGAATACAGAGTTTCCTCATCTGATACGGTAGAAGAAATATCACGGAAAGCCTCTGAAATCGCAGAAAAAACGGTTTCCTGCATAAAATCTGAACCAAACAGCACAGATCGCCGTTTTGACAGAATTTTTCTGCGGAAATCAACGGGAATTCCCGTAATGCTCCTGCTTTTCGGCATACTCATGTGGATTACGGCGATTGGAGCGAATTATCCGTCGGAACTGCTTAGCGGTTTGCTTTTTTCGCTGGGAGATAAAATGTCACAGGGACTTTACAGCGTAAATGCGCCGCAGTGGGTGGAAAGTCTGTTGATTCAGGGAATTTACAAGGTGCTTGCGTGGGTTGTGTCGGTAATGCTGCCGCCAATGGCAATATTTTTTCCCCTTTTCACATTGCTGGAGGATTTCGGCTATTTACCGAGGATTGCTTTTAATCTTGACCGCTGTTTCAAATGTTCGGGAGCTTGCGGAAAACAGGCAATAACCATGGCTATGGGGCTTGGCTGCAATGCCTGCGGAGTGACAGGATGCAGCGTAATTGATTCACCAAGGGAAAAACTCATCGCAATACTCACCAACTGTTTTACGGTATGCAACGGGCGGTTTCCAACGATTATTGCTATAATAACCATGTTTTTCGTCACAGCAGAGGGTGTAGGTGGAACGCTTATGTCCGGCGCAGCACTGTTAGGAGTGTTGATTTTCGGCGTTATCATGACATTATTTGTATCGTATCTGCTGTCAAAGACGATTCTTCGTGGAACTCCGTCGTCCTATACCCTTGAACTGCCTCCATATCGCAAACCGCAGGTAGGAAAAGTATTGGTGCGCTCGTTGCTTGACAGGACGGTATTTGTGCTTGGGAGAGCCTGTACAGCAGCGATTCCATGCGGTCTGATTATATGGCTTGGGGCGAATATTCACATAGACGGAAATTCACTTCTGACTATTATTTCGGATTTTCTTGACCCATTCGGACAGCTTCTGGGACTTGACGGAGTAATTGTACTGGCGTTTTTACTGGGATTTCCCGCTAATGAGATAGTTGTGCCGATTATTCTTATGGTATATCTGTCGCAGGGAAGCCTTGTAGAAATGGGTGATACTGCGGCGCTTCGGGAGCTTCTGAGGGAAAACGGCTGGACAATGGGGACAGCTGTGAGTATGATAATAATGACGGTATGTCATTTCCCGTGTGCCACAACCTGCCTCACGATAAAAAAGGAAACAGGCAGCCTGAAATGGACAGCGGCGAGTATGATTTTGCCGACGCTTATGGGAATAATTCTCTGTATGGCGGTAAATCTTGTGATGTGAGTTTATTACATTTGGCATGTTGAAAAACTATAATAGCCCAATTAGGGTGGGATTCCAAAGGGCACTGCCCTTTGGCGGAGTCCAGAGGTTGCGGGTGTCCAGTGGACACCTCTGCGAAGCAGAAGCAATGTCTGAGCCGACAGGCGAGTAAAGTCTCTGGCAGGGTGTGGGACAGCGTCCCCTTAAAAATATCTTTCTTTAAAATTTTCGACACACTGTGGGCGGATATTTTCCGCCCTTTTTGTTATTTAAAAAAAATTCTAAATACCTCTTGACAAATTGAGAATAATGTGATATTATATATTTAGAAAAAATTCTAAATAGAACTTTTTCTAAATAGTACGTACTGAAAAACATTGTGAGGGGGTATTTTATGGGTTTTCCTGAAACATTCAAAGCCTTGTCAGACCCTGTAAGGAGAGAAATTCTCGCAATGCTCCGAAGCGGAAGAAAATCCGCAGGGGAGATAGCATCTCAATTTGATATGACAGGGGCAACAGTTTCATATCATCTGAAACAGCTTAAAAATGCAGAACTTGTATATGAAACAAGAGAAAAAAATTTTATCTATTACACGCTTAATACCTCGGTGTTTGAAGAAATAATGATGTGGACGGCACAGTTCATATCTCATTCAGACAGCAAAGGGGAAGAATTGGAGGATAATCATGAAAAAGATGTTAACTAAAACAGATATATTCGCAGCAGTTCTCACACTCTGCGCAGTAATTCCCGGATTTGTGGTATACAATAAACTGCCCGAAAAAGTTGCAACTCACTTTAATATCTCAAATGAGCCTGATAGCTATATGCCGAAACTGGCGGCAATTGTGGTATTGCCCGTTGTGCTGGCAGTTATGGAAATTGTCTGCTGTCTGATTACAAGTACCGACAAACGCACGGAAAACAGCAGAAAAGCAAACACAATGGTGCGTTTTATTATACCTGTGCTTGCTTTTGTAATGGAGGGTATTATAATTCTCTATGCACTTGAAAAGCTCACGAATATCGGAGCTGTTGCAGGACTTCTTATTTCTGCTTTTCTAATTGTAATCGGCAATTATATGCCTAAAACAAGACAGAACAAATTCCTTGGAATAAAAACGCCCCGTACCCTTTCAGATGAAAGAATATGGGACAAGACACATCGTTTTGCAGGCTTTGTCTGGACAATCGGCGGAATTGCACTTCTGCCCTTTTTCCTGCTTGGTATGTATATTCCTGCCTTGATTTTAATGACCGTTGTTGTAATGATTCCTGTTGTTTATTCCTTTGCTGTAAAATAAAATTATTGACATAATTTTCATAATGTGGTATAATTAATTTGCAGTTTTAATCTGTAAATGATATTGAAAGGGAAAATTTTTATGGAAAAAGTTCTTGAAGTCAAGGGACTTTCAAAGCAGTACACTAAAGTGCTGGCTGCAAATAAAGTTACCTTCGACATCGGCAAAGGCGAAATATTCGCTCTTATCGGTCCTAACGGAGCCGGAAAAACTACAACAATACGTATGATTTCAACTCTGCTTATACCTACGGACGGAGATGCGGTTGTCAATGGTTACAGCGTTAATAAAGAGCCTGAAAAAGTACGTCAGTGCATTACATATCTTCCCGATGAAGCAGGTGCATATAAGAATATGACAGGTGAGAAATATCTGCGTTTTATGGCAGGGCTGTTTTCAACGGATATTGACACAATCAACGGCTATGTTGACAGAGCTAAGGAAATGTGCGGTCTGGGGGACAGATTAAAAGATAAAATCGGTTCATACAGCCGTGGTATGATACGTAAGCTGCTGCTTTCACGTGCGGTAATGACAAAGCCTGCTCTTGCGATTCTTGACGAGCCTACCAGCGGACTTGATGTTCTCAACGCTATCGAAATCCGCAAGATGATTAAGAAACTGGCAGCCGAGGAGGGAATGTCTTTCCTTATTAGTTCCCATAATATGCTTGAAATCGAGTTTGTTTCCGACCGTGTGGGCATTATTTCCAAGGGAAAGCTCCACGTTACAGGTACAGCCGATGAGCTGAAAAAACGCTATAATGCGGCAAACCTTGAAGAAGTATTTGAAAGGGTGGTGAATGGCAATGAAATTCTTTAATCTGCTTAAAAAAGAACTTGCCGAGCTGCTCAATATGCAGACTATCATCAGTCTTGTGGTAGCTATGGGACTTCTCATGATTATGGGAAATGTTATGACAAATACTATTGAGGAAGCCGTAGAGCAGGAATATAAAATCACTCTCTGCGACAGGGATAAAACTGAATTTACTGCGGATATGATTGAAAAACTCCGCAGCTACGGTTCAAAGGTTGACGAAGTTACGGACGATTCCGAGGATTATGCACAGTTGCTTGAAAATGCTGAAAAAGACTGTCTTATTATAATTCCCGAAGGATTTTCCGAGGCGGTTGAAAAGGGTGAATCCCCTGAAATCATAAGTATAGCAAGAATGAAGTCTGCTGCAATGATGTCGAATATCACCAATACCAACAGCGGTGCGGAAACTCTCATAAACAGGTGTGTTTCCGAGGTTTTTGCAGCAAATGCAGGACTTACCCCCGAAGATATGCAGCTTATTGATGCGCCTGTAGAGGTAGTATCCCATACGGTAGTAAGCACTGAATCCGCAGAGGTTTCCTCTGATATGGTAATGAGCAAGGTCATGATGCAGAATATGATTCTTCCTATTATCGTTTTCGTGCTGATAATGATGACATCTCAGGGACTCATGAGTGGAATTTCCAACGAAAAGATTGACAAAACTCTTGAAACACTGCTCTCTGCGCCTGTGTCCAGAACAGCTGTTCTCGGTTCAAAAATGCTTGCTGCAACTATAGTTGCAATGCTTCAGGCAGTGTGCTTCATGTTCGGATTCTCCTCAATGATGTCGGGGGCAACACAGGATGCAACTGCCGGCATAGCAAATACCGCAGCAGCACAGATTATGCCTGTTGATGAAGCTCTTGAAAAGCTCGGACTTTCTCTCAGTGCAGGGGATTATGTACTTGTGGGAATTCAGCTGTTCCTCACAATAATGATATGCCTGTCACTGTCGCTGATTCTTGGTTCACTTGTAAGTGATGCAAAGCAGACGCAGACAATGATTATGCCTCTCATGTTCGGAGCAATGATACCTTACATGATTTCCATGCTGGCGGATATTAATACGCTTCCCATAGCAGTACGCATATTTGTGTATGCTATACCCTTCACACACACATTCTCGGCAATACCCAATCTGATGTTCGGCAATACAACGATATTCTTCATAGGACTTGCATATCAGGTTGTAGTATTTGGTGTATGTATGTTCTTTGCGCTTCGTCTGTTCAAGTCTGATAAGATGCTGACGGTATCTCTTAATTTCGGACAGAAGTCAAGATATAAGAAGTCTGCAAAAAAGGAAAAATCAGAATAATACACTAAAAGGACGCTCTGGTTTACGGAGCGTCCTATGTTTTTAGTCTATTCCCAGTGCATCTCTGAGACGGCGGTCATCCTGCGCCTCTTTGATGAAATCCATTTTCCATTGTTTTATGTGTTCAATGTCGTATCCGTATTCTTCTTCAATCTGCTCAGGAGATTTATCTCCTTTCAGCATCTGAATGGCAAGCTCACGCTGACGCTCCTTAGGCGGATCGTCTTTAGGCTCAGGCTTGGGTTTTTCCGGAGTCTCCCCGAAAAGAATCCACATAGCCAGCACTATTCCCAGTACTACTACTATAAAACCTATTGAATCAACACAATTCGGCATTGAATCACCCCCGTAAATCAATGAAACAGCGAAGCCGCAATATCCACCGACTGCTTAGCGTCTCTGGCATAAAAATCGGCTTTAATCCTTTCTGCATAACTTTCGGTGAGAACTGCTCCTCCTACCATGGTTTTACATTCAGGGCATCTCTCGTTCAGCAGGGAAATTGTTTTTTTCATTGCTCCGAGAGTTGTCGTCATGAGAGCTGACAGTCCCACCAGCTTTACTTCATGTTCAATCGCCGTAGATACTACAACCTCCGGCGGTACATCCTTTCCTAAGTCTATTACTGTAAATCCGTAGCTTTCCAGAAGTACTTTTACTATATTCTTTCCTATATCGTGTATATCTCCATGAACCGTTGCAAGAACGATTTTTCCCTTTGATACGGTATCATCCCCCGATACCGCAAGAACTCCCTTAATAACCTCAAAGCAAGCCTGTGCTGCTTCTGCGGACATGATAAGCTGCGGCAGGAAAATAGTTCCCTTTTCAAATTTTCCGCCTACTGTATCAAGAGCAGGTATAAGAGAATCATTTATTATATCCATAGGTGAACAGCTTTTCAGCAGTTCATTTACTGCCTTTACTGCATCGGCTTTAAGTCCGTTTTCTACGGCATATTTCACATCAGGAACACCTGCCTCAGCTGTCACAGCTTTTGGAGCAGCTGTTTCCTGTCCGTAAACAGAAATGAAATCAGCTGAATTCTTGTCATAGCAGGCAAGGAGACGATATGCCCGTACTGCTCCGATAATCGTGTCAATGTTCGGATTTATAATGGGCAGGTCAAGTCCGCTGTGCAGTGCCATTGTAAGAAATGTCCGTGTGATTGTCTCACGGTTTGGCAGTCCGAATGAAATGTTTGAAACACCCAGAACTGTTTTAAGTCCCAATTCCTTTTTAACACGGCTGAGCGCTTCAAGAGTTACCATTGCAGCTTCCTGCTCGGCTGACGCCGTAAGCGTCAGGCAGTCGATGAAAATATCCTCTTTGGGTATTCCGTATTCTATGGCTTTGTTGAAAATTTTCTCCGCCAGTTTAAAACGTCCATCGGCTGTTTTGGGGATTCCGTCCTTGTCAAGGGTAAGTCCCACAACTGCCGCACCGTATTTTTTTACAAGAGGAAGAATGGTTTCCAGCGACTCATCTTCCGCATTTACGGAATTGACAATAGGCTTGCCGTTGTACACTCTCAGTCCTGCTTCAAGGACATCGGGACGGGTTGAGTCAAGCTGTAGGGGGGCATCGCATACTCCCTGAATAGCCTTGACAACGGTTTTCATCATTTCAACTTCGTCAATTTCGGGCGAACCAACGTTGACATCGAGAATCTCCGCACCTGCATGAATCTGCTCGATAGCCTGACCGAGAATGTAGTCAATGTCATGCTCAGCAAGTGCCTGTTTGAAGCGTTTTTTTCCTGTGGGATTTATACGCTCGCCGATAACTCTCGGCTGATTTATTTCAACAAAATTAACAGCGGAACATACAACAGATTTTCTTTCAACCTCATGGGGCGTATATTCCATATCCTCAAGAGCATTTACCACAGCGGAAATATGCTCAGGAGTTGTACCGCAGCAGCCTCCGAATATCTTAACTCCCAGTTCAGCAAGCTTTACAGCGCTTTCCGCAAATTCTTCGGGAGTTATATTAAACTGATTTGTAACAGGGTCAGGCAGTCCTGCATTTGGTTTTGCTATGACAGGGAGAGTTGTACAGCTGCAAAGCTTTTCCAGTACGGGATAAAGCTCCACGGGACCAAGGGAGCAGTTCACGCCGATTGCGTCAACTCCAAGTCCCTCTAAAACAGCCGCCGCACATTCCGGTGATACTCCTGTGAATGTACGCATATTCTCCTCATAAGTCATGGTAACAAGTACAGGCTTGTCGGAATTTTCCTTTGCAGCAAGGACAGCCGCCTTGACCTCGTATAAGTCGGTCATAGTCTCGATTATAATAACATCAGCGTCAGACCCTGCAAGGATTGTCTCTTTATGTATTTCATAAGCTTCCTCAAAGGTGAGAGTGCCTGACGGCTCTAAAAGCTGACCGACAGGGCCTATATCAAGAGCTACAAGAGCCTGTCCCGAGGCGGCTTTTTTAGCGTTGGCAATACCTGCCGATACTACCTCCGCAACGGTATACCCGCTGTTTTTCAGCTTATAGCTGTTTGCACCAAATGTATTTGCGCAGAATATATCAGAGCCGCTTTCCACATATTGTCTGTGGATATTTATAATAGCTTCGGGATTTGTAATATTCAGCAGTTCGGGAGTGTGTCCCGTTTCAATACCTACTGATTGTATCATTGTGCCCAAACCGCCGTCAAGAAAAACAAAACTGCGGCTGTCAAGCAGGTTAAAAAATTTATCATTCATAGTTGTTCACCTATTGATTAATTCTTGAATGTACCAAGAAATCTGAAATACTCAAGATTTTCCGTTAAATCGTTCATAAGTGCCTTGACTCTCGGTTCGTCAATATGACCGTCAAAATCAAGATAGAACATTACATTGAAGCTTCCGTCTTTAAGGGGACGGCTTTCGATACGGAGAAGATTCATGCCGTTAACGCAGAATTTCGTCAGCAGGCGGTAAAGGCTTCCCTCTGTATCGGGAATTTTCAGCATAACGGAAATAGCGTCCGCATCAGGGGAAATCTGTAAATTACGTGATATACATATAAAACGTGTGCGGTTCAGCTCACAGTCTGCCACATTTTCAGCAAGAATATGCAGTCCAAGCTGTTTTGCGCAGTCAACGGAACAGATAGCACCGATTTTTTCATCGCTCTCCGCAGCCATAGCGGCAGCAGTTGCGGTATTTCCGTATTCAGCAGTTTTTATGCCGTGGGCGGTAAGGTATGTACAGCACTGTGAAATTGCCTGTGGATGGGAATAAACTGTGGTAAGCTCCTCAATGGACTCCGCATTTTTTGAAGCTATGCAGTGGTTTATCTCAACGCACACCTCTTTCACTTTGTAAACGCTGTATTTCGCCATAAGGTCATAAGTGCTGCTGACTGAACCTGCCGTTGAATTATGGACAGGCAGAACGCCATAGTCAATTTCACCTGACTGAACAGCGGCGAAAACATCTTCAAAGGTTTTATAGAAAATCGGCTGTATATTGCCGAAAATAAGCTTTGCAGCCGTTTCGGAATTAGCACCTGAAGTACCCTGACATCCGACTCTGGAAGATTTTGAAAAATCGGGAACGTCATAAACCGTATCAGCTGCAGCGTAGATTTTCTTATTCTGGAGAATCTTGCTTATATCCATAATCGACATAAAGAGGGAGGCTGTACCTGCTTCAAGCTCTTTGTCGTTAGTAAGCTTTTTTATGCGGTCAATGACCTGCTGTTCTCTGCCACCCTGAAATACGGGGAGATTATGCTCTTTTTTATAGTCGGCAACGCCCTTGCAGAGCTCCATTCGCTCCATAAAAAGCGAGAGAATCTTTTCGTCTATTTCATCAATTCCATTGCGAAGTTCCTGTAAATCCATAAATTCCTCCGATAAACTTGTTTACACTTTATATTATATCAGTTTTTTCCGCAGAAATCAATACTTTTGGAAAATTTAACTTACGGGAAACCCTTATAAACAAAAGCCGAGGGTGATTCCTCGGCTTTTGTGATTTATTACTTTTTAAGGGGAAGATCTGCTAATGCAAGAAGCTTTGCGTCAATCTTCTGGATTACAACTGCATCATCAGCGCTGATACCTGTTTCGCCGTTTACGTCAGCGTTTGCAGCACCCTGCTCGGAGAGAGTATACTCGTCTGCATTACCAAGTGACTGAAGAATTGTTGTAGCGTCTGCGATTGTTACTCTGCCGTCGCAGTTAGCGTCACCGTACATATTTGCTGTTACAGCAGGATTGGGAGTTGTTGTAAGACCGGGAGTTGTTGTGATTACTGTAGTAGTTGTTGTTACAGCAGGCTCAGTTGTAGTTGTTGTTACAGCAGGAGCAGTTGTTGTAACTGCGGGCTGAGCTGCGCCGAAGTTGTATACTGTCATTTCGCCGTTTTCGTCATCACACCACCAGATCTGAATCTGTGCAGATGTAACGCTTGCAGGAATTGTGCTGATGTCAACTTCTACGTTAAGCTTGCCGTCGTCGCCGATTTTACCGTCCCATTCAATATTTGTCCACTCATCGCCCATGTAGCCTACACAGCCGTTTGTTGTAGAACCAGCCTTACCCTCGATTGTGAAAGTAAGTGTATTTGAATCGCCTCTGTTAGCAAAATCTACATTGTACTTCTTAGTCTTATCCTCGGGGGGAGCTTCGATTTCGCCCTTGCCCTCGCCGATAATAGCAATCTTTGTTACAGTTGTTGTGCTGTTTGTACGTACAAAGAGGTGAGCGATTTCGTCTACCTTGTCCTCGCCCCATGCAGCTGCAATGTGCTTAGCGGAGTAGTATGCAATACCGTCCTTGTCGTCGTAAGCCTTTATTTCTGTCCAGTTGAGCCAGTCAGCATCAACTACAGCGATAACGGGCTGGTCGCCTGTATACTGAACAGCTACATCGCCATTTTCAAGCTCTTTCCATGTAGCGTTGAGACCGGGAGTGCAGTTACCGTCCTTAACAGAAGCGTCAAGCTCATGTGTATCATCGCTTACAATAAGACCTGAATCAATATCATCATGCTCAATTGTAGGAGACTTTCTTCCGCTGCCCCATACGATTGAATCGTCCTTGAGAACATCCATCATAGTATCAACAACAGTTTCAGAACCCTCGTACCATGTGAGGTTGCTTCTGTTGATGTAGCCATGAGCCTCACCGCCGTTGTTCTTTTCTACATTGTTATCCCAAAGAACACAGGGAATACCCATTTCCTTAGTCTGTGAGATGTAAGCCTTAGCCCACTCTACACGAGCCTCTGTGTTTCCATAGTTGGAAGCGCTGAATTCGCCGAGAACAACAGGAATATCCTTA
>JAFXAJ010000011.1 GCA_017517145.1 Ruminococcus sp. | reverse complement strand
ATCCATTGACTCCGAGGGAATTCCCACAGTAGTCTACACCGACGGAAAAACCACATATACTGCACAAATTGAGGCTGCGGAGCTTGTAAATAAGCAGGAATGTTCTCCCCTTACCGATACAGCCTACACAATGACGGCAGGCTTCGGGGAATATCGGCTTGCGGCAATGTTTAATGGTATGCTTTACTGTCTGAAAGAAAATCAATGGATTGAGATTTGCGATTTTATCGACAACGATTTCAACAGCACCAGCATTTACTCCCTTACTATGACAGGGGAAAAGGAATTTGCCGTGGCTATGACTGACGCAAAGGGCAGTACGATGAAACTGCTCACAGAAGCTGACATCTCCGTTCTTGAAAGCAAAACCGTTATTCGTGTGGCAAATCTTGTAGCGGGGGATTCGGTTAATTCCCCTGCAAGAGCCTATAACTCGGCAAAACCTGACAGCCCATATCGTGTAGAAGTAAAAGATTATGGTAATGCATATTCTCTTTACGATGACAGAATTACAAATCTTCATCAGGATATTTTAAGCGGAAATGCTCCTGATGTTATCACTTTCAACAGCGAAATAACTCCAGGCTCGTTTGGTGCAAGAGAGTCAATTTTCGTGGATTTGTATACGCTCCTTGACAATGACACAGAGCTTAAACGTGAGGATTTTCTTGACGGCTATCTGGAGGGACTGGATTTCAACGGCAAACTTTTGCAGATTTCCCCCTGTTTCACATTCAAAACTATGGTTGTAAAGGATAAGTTTCTTGACGGTCTTACAAGCTGGAACTATGACCAGTTTGCCGAAAAAATAAAAGCTCTCCCTGAGGGAATGAGAATCAACGCATGGTCAAATAATCAGATGCACTTCAATTTCTTACAGCTTATGGATTATTCTGATTTTGTGGACTATGAAAATGCCCTTTGCGATTTTGAAAATGAGGGATTTATCAAAGCCCTGAATATTGTCCGTAATAACCACATAGGGCTTAATAGTGCGGAATTTGACAGTTGGATGAATGAAAGCGGCGGATTTGATGTATACAATCAAGGTCAGTATATCAACGACGAAAGTATGATTTATGAAATGGATCTGGGCGGCTGGTTCAGTCTCCGTCAGACACTTCATGCACGATTTAATGAGCCTGCAACCCTTGTCGGCTACCCCTCCGAAAACGGAAACGGCTCTTTTGTTCAGCCTTCTGAATGTATGGGAATTATGGCAAATTCTCCCTGTATTGAGGGTGCATGGGATTTCATCAAGACTGTTTACTTCTCCGAAGAATACTACTCAAATAATAATGGTGTATTTGGAGGAGACCTGTATCCAGCGGTTGAGGAATACTATATAAAGCAGCTGGAGGAGCAGAAAGACGCAACTTATACTGACGAAAACGGCGAAACAATCAGAGGCGATAAGCTCTGGATTGGACCTGACAGTGACGATTTTATCACATATTACGAGTTCACCGATGAAGAATGTGAGAAATACGACAAGATTGTCCGTGAAGCCGTAAAGGACGTAAGGCAGGGGGACGCGGTAATTTACAATATAATCTTTGAGGAAACAATGCCATTTTTCGAGGGTGACATTACCGCAGAAAAGGCAGAAGAAATTATTCAGAACCGCGTCAGCATATACCTCAGCGAGCGTTACAGCTGATAAATCGGTGTCATAACAAAAAATCGCACAGAGTATTGAAACTCTGTGCGATTTCGCTATATTCAGATTATTTTGTCACATCCGTCAAATTCCATGAGGGTTCTTCGCCAATGGATACCTTTGCATAGTATTCGAGAATTGCAGAAGCGTCTGAGGAGTTAACAAGACCATCGTCATTAACGTCAGCTGCATCTTTGTATAAAGTTAATTCTCCGCCTGTCTGAGATGCCGCATATTCTGCAAGAACAGCAGAAGCGTCTGCGGAGTCAATCTTTCCATCATCGTTTACATCGCCAAGTAAAAACGTCTGAAAAGCTAAGAACATTCTCTCATACTTACGAGCATATTCCTCAGCTGTAGAATTTTCATATCCGTAAATTATAGTATCCTCAGAGAATACATAAGGGCTGTCTGCGATTTCACATTCAGGATTAAAAATTATAACTCTTGAAACATCTGTGTTGTAGAAAGCATAATCACCGATTTTATCAGTTTCTTTCAGAGTGACAGGTAATAAACTTGTACAGCCCTCAAATGCGTGTTCACCGATTACATTAGCATTGGTGAAAATATGTACAAGATTTTCACATCCAGCAAACATATTATCGCCGATTTCTGTGATATCGTCTGAAAGCTCAATTGTATTAATCTTACCAGCAAGGCTGCCCCAGAAACCACACATATTATCATTAATTGTATTAGAAAGCTTACCCTCGCCGCTTATAGTAAGAACACCATCCTCTGTAAGAGTGTATTCAATTGTTTCGCTCAGCTTACCTTCGCCAATAAACTTATCCTCAATTTCACCCCAGGATTCAAATGTTCTGTTGTACTTCTTAGCATAAGCCTCAGCTGTTGAACCTGTATAGCCATAGATTACTGTATTTTCAGGGAATACAAATTCGCTGTCTGCAATAGCACATCCGGGGTTGAATATACTTACATATTCAAGGCTATCACATCCGTTAAATGCATAGTTGCCAATTCTAATAACGTTTTCAAAAGCACCGAAAGACGTTAACTTTTCACAGCCCTCAAACGCATGTGAACCTATCTTTAAGGAATCATATGCATAAACTCCATATCCAACTTCTTCAAGGTTTTTGCAGTTATAAAACGCATACTCACCAATTGAACCCGATCTGATATCAAAGAAAGCATATTCTATCTTATCGGAATATTCACCCCAGAGGTTAGTCCTTATACCATTGCGCATATTTCCCTCGCCTGAAAGGTTTAATACACCATTATTTAATAAGTACCACGTATAATTTTCGTCAAGTTTGCCCTCTGTTGCTAAAGTGCAATCCTCATAGTTGAAATTGTACTTTTCAGCATATGCCTTTACGTTATCGCTTGCACCAGCAATTGTAATATCCTCAGGGAATACATTTGGGCTGTCAGCTATTACACTTTCTTCATCAATATAAATATAATCAAGATTATCGCATCCACTAAATGCAAAGTCACCTATTTCTACATTATATATGTTTACATTTTCAAGTTTTTCACAGCCCTCAAATGCGTGTTCACCTATAACTCCTGTTGCACCATATATTTCCTGGAGATTTTTACAGCTTGAGAATGCATAATCGCCGATTTTTCTAAAGTTTCCAGCAAATTGAACATTAGTAATTGAATCAGCGTATTCGCCCCAGATATTTACACCGTCACAATCAGGTATATCACCCTCGCCTTCTATATAAAGGCTGCCATCGCTGTTAAGTCTCCAGGTAATACTTTCGCTTAATTTACCATTTGCAACTTCTTCCGGGAAAGCGTAAAACTCTCTGTTGTATTTCTTAGCGTAAGCCTCAGCTGTTGAACCTTTATAGCCACCGATAACCGTATTTTTCGGGAATACATAGGGACTGTCTGCAATAACGCACTGCGGATTTTCAATGCCGATAAACTCAGCCTTATAACAACCGTAGAACGCATAATCACCGATTGACTCAACATTTTTGCCAATATACATACTTCCGAGATTATTGCAGTTAAAGAAGTTATATGCACCAATGGCAGTAATATCCTCTGAAAGCGTCACACTTGTAACTTTTTCGCTGTCTTCAAAAGCAATACTCCATCTTGTTAAATCTTCAAGTTTGCCTTCGCCTTCAACGATAAACTCGCCCATTGAAGTAAGCTTGTATGGGAATTTTTCAAACAGTGTGCCTTGTGCTATCAATTCCTGCTCAGGCTCAGATGATTTTAAGGGTAAAAAATTCCTGTCATATTTTAAAGCATAGGAATATGCTGTTGAATCAAAATGACCGTATATTCCTGTGCTCTCAGGAAATACTATGGGATCGTCAGAAATTACGCAGTCAGCATTATGAATATAAACAAATTCCAGCGTTTCGCATCCCTTGAATGCATTTTTTTCTATTTCGGTAATATATTCAGGAGCTGCAAAGGATTTAAGACTATCACAGCCCTCAAATGCACTGGAACCAATTTTAAAGGATTTCTCATTATTAACTAACATTGTGATGTTTTCAAGATTTTTACAATTATAGAATGTATAATCACCTATGGATGTTACATTTTCATTAATACTAACAAATTTGATCGAATCAGCATATCCGCCCCAGAAATTTGCTCCATCACAGTCAATCATATCTCCCTTGCCCTCAATGCTGAGAGAACCGTTATGAAGAAGTGTCCAGTTAATATTGTCACCAATTTTTCCTGATGCTAAGACACGACAATCTTCATATTTAATGCCATACTTTTCAGCATAAGTCTTTAAATCTTCACATTTTCCAAAAATTGTAATTCCCTCAGGAAAAACATTCGGGCTGTCTGCAACTGTACATTTTTCAGAAATAGATTCAATCATTTTCAATGAATCGCAGCCGTAGAAAGCATAATCCTGTATTTCTTCAGCATAAACGAAAATAGTTGATCTAAGTGAAGTACAACCGTCAAATGCGTGTGCACCAATTCTTGTAATCTGATTTGCCATTCCCTCACGCTGAACATCTGTAAGCTTTGTCAAGCCGCTGAATGCATAATCACCGATACTTTCAATATTTCCGTCAACACTGACATATGTAATCTTATCTGCATATTCAGCCCAGGGTACAAGGTCAGCACTTGCCCAGTTGTTCATAACGCCTTCTCCGCTAAGCCGGAGATAGCCTTTATTTTCGTCAAAACTCCAGTTGATGGCTTCGCCGCATTTACCTCCAGGCATAACACCCTGTTCACCGTTACCAGGTGTGCTGATTTCCTCAAACTCTCTATTGTATTTCTCAGCGTAAGCCTGTGCTGTTGAACCAATTTCACCGCCTACTGTCATACCATCGGGAATTGTTGTTTCTGTGTCAGGAATAATGCAATCAGGGTTTTCGATGATTATAATGTCAAGACGCTTGCTGTTTAATGATGCGAATGTATTTTCGCCTATATTTTCAACACCTGGTTCAAGACGTACAGCCTCAATATAATTATAATAATCAGCCCATGGTGCTTCACCAGGATTTTCATAGCTGTCCATAGCACCGTAACCGCTAACAATAAGGCACTTTTCGTCCTCATAAATTTTCCATGTGAGATTTTCGCCGCAGGTACCCTCAGCTACTACTTCCTGCTCACCAAATCCGGGTTCTCTGAATTCTTTAAACTCTCTGTTATACTTTTCAGCATAAGCCTGTGCTGTTGAGCCTGCAACACCATAAATAACCATATCCTCAGGGAATACATATGGACTGTCAGCAATGACACATTCAGGATTTCCTATAATAAGCATGCCCAGATTATCGCAGCCATAGAACGCATAATCACCGATTTCATTAAGAACAAATCCCTTCGGCACCTTAACACCTGAAATATTAGAGCAACCCTCAAATGCGTGTGCACCAATTACCGGAGCAATTTCAAATTCTTTAAGATTCTTACAGTTGTAAAAAGCGTATTCACCATAGTTTTCAAGTTTTCCGGAATATTCAACTGTATCGAAAAGTTCAGTATATTCCTCCCAGTTGCTGTAGCCTTCGTAGCTGTCCATTGCACCCTCACCGCTGATAATAAGGCACTTTTCGTCATCATAAATTTTCCAGGTAAGATTCTCACCGCATTTACCTTTGGCTACTACTGCCTGTTCACCTGCTTCTGCGCTTTCATCCTCAACAGCATAAGCATTCATATTGCTGTAAGGAACAAGGCCTGCACAAGGAACTGATGTAGCCGCCATCATAGCAGCAAGGATTACGGATGATAAGTTTTTGAGTTTCATAAATTTTCCCCTTTTATATTCTGTTTTAAGCGTTTTAAAACCGCTTTCATAAGTAATACACCTTAGGATTAAAAAAAGTTGCATTTCCCCAAAAAAATTTTTTATTTCACAAAATCACGGTATATAGCCTAATTCTTATATAAAATTATCAATTTTGAGGTAGGTATATAAAATTTATATACATTTTTAGAAGCTTTTTGAAAAAAACCTCACATTTGAATCTGTGAGGGTAAAAAATATTTTGCAGATTAATTTATAATTATGCCTGTTCTTTTCTGAATGTGATAATAAATGCGCCTTTCAACTGTGTTGAAGTAGCCATATAATCATAAGTTACAAGCTCCCAACCCTCAGCGTATCTGTCATTTACAAGTTTGTCAAGACGCATAAGGTCATTTTCATCAGCTTTATCTGAAAACAGCTTAAAGCTTGCCTGCATAATTTCAGTTTTGTAAACGTACATCGAAATTCCCCTTTCATATTATTTTATTCACGGCTTATATTTTTCACAAATACAATCCATATGATTATTATATCATAGATATTTATTTTTGTCAAGCAATTTTACACATTTTTCTTATTTATTTTCCATATGCTAAATCAACAGACATAAAATCCCCCCTCGAATAAACCGAGGGGGGATAAATATCGTTACAGCATATTTTTTACATCAAAGATGTATACGTCTTGAATTAGTCCTGTCCGTAGAGAGTTGTAAGACGTGTAAGATAATCGTATCTATCCTTAGCGTTAGCAACAGCAGCATCGAAGAGCTTCTCAGCGCGCTCAGGGTTAGCACGTGCAAGTGAGTTGTAACGAACCTCGCCCATAAGGAAGTTCTTGAACTCATCTGTGTTAGGAGCCTTGGAATCAAGGATGAATGGGTTCTTGCCCTCTTCCTTGAGTGCAGGGTTGTATCTGTAGAGGTGCCAGTAACCAGCCTCAACAGCCTTCTTCTCCTCAGCCTGAGCTGTAGCCATACCTGTCTTGATACCGTGGTTGATACAAGGAGCATAGCAGATGATGATAGAAGGACCGTCGTAAGCCTCAGCCTCAGCAAATGCCTTGATACACTGGTTCATATTTGCACCCATAGCAACGTGTGCAACGTATACGTAACCATAGCTCATTGCGATACCAGCAAGATCCTTCTTCTTAACAACCTTACCAGCAGCAGCAAACTGTGCAATAGCACCTGTAGGTGTGGACTTAGAAGCCTGTCCGCCTGTATTTGAGTAAACCTCTGTATCGAATACGAGGATATTTACGTTCTTACCGGAAGCAATTACGTGGTCGAGACCGCCGAAACCGATATCGTAAGCCCAACCGTCACCACCGAGGATCCACTGTGACTTCTTGGAGAGATAGAGCTTCTCAGCAAGGATAGCCTTAGCGTCGTCGCATCCGCAAGCCTCAAGAGCAGCTACGAGCTTATCTGTAGCTACGCTGTTAGCAGCGCCGTTGTTGTATGTCTCGAAGTACTCAGCGATAGCAGCCTTAACGTCTGCACACTCTGTCTTAGCCTCAAGAGCCTTAACCTTCTCAGTAACTCTTGCTCTGAGTGTCTCCTGAGCGAGATACATACCGTAACCGAACTCAGCATTATCCTCAAAGAGTGAGTTAGACCAAGCGGGACCTCTGCCCTGCTTGTTAACTGTGTAAGGAGTTGAAGGAGCAGAACCACCCCAGATTGAAGAACAACCTGTAGCGTTAGCAATCATCATTCTGTCGCCGAAGAGCTGTGTAGCGAGCTTAGCGTAAGGTGTCTCACCACAACCAGCACAAGCGCCGGAGAATTCGAGGAGGGGCTGTCTGAACTGTGAGCCCTTAACTGTGTCAGCCTTGAACTTAGCAGCAACCTCTGCCTTTTCGTCGATAGTTGTACCGTAAGCGAATACTTCCTGCTGATCCATCTGAGAAGCGATAGGCTTCATAACGAGAGCCTTCTCCTTAGCGGGACAAACGTTAGCACAAACGCCGCAGCCTGTACAATCGAGAGTAGAAACAGTCATCATGTACTTGAGACCGTTCATAGCGGGCTTGAAGTCAACAATCTTAGCGTTAGCAGGAGCCTTAGCAGCCTCGTCCTCTGTAAGAGCAACAGGTCTGATTACAGCGTGAGGACATACATAAGCACACTGGTTACACTGGATACAATTCTCAGGAATCCACTCGGGAACGTCAACAGCGATACCACGCTTCTCGAATGCAGCAGAGCCCTGGGGGAATGTACCGTCAGCCATGTCTACGAATGTGGAAACGGGGAGAGTATCACCCTTCTGAGCGTTGCAGGGAATCTGGATGTTGTTTACGTAATCCTGGAGGTTCTTGTCCTCGCAAGTTACAGCAGCAACGCCCATCTGAGTATCAGCAGCGTCAGCCCATGAAGCAGGAACGTCAATCTTAACGATGTTCTGGTGACCAGCATCGATAGCATTCCAGTTCTTCTCAACGATGTCCTGACCCTTCTTGCCGTAAGAAGCTTCAGCAGCAGCCTTCATGTAACCAACAGCTTCCTCGAAAGGAATGATGTTAGCAAGCTTGAAGAAAGCAGACTGGAGGATAGTGTTGATACGTGTACCCATGCCTGTTTCCTTACCAAGCTTAACACCGTCGATTGTGTAGAAGTTGATGTTGTTCTGAGCAATATATCTCTTAACCTGACCGGGGAGGTTAGCTTCAAGACCTTCCATATCCCAGATTGTGTTAAGGAGGAAAGTACCGCCGGGCTTGATGTCTGAAACCATATCGTACTTGTCGATATAGCTCTGGTTGTGACAAGCTACGAAATCAGCCTTGTTGATAAGGTATGTAGACTTGATAGGAGTCTTACCGAAACGGAGGTGGGAAATAGTAACACCGCCGGACTTCTTGGAGTCGTATGCAAAGTAAGCCTGAGCGTAGAGGTCTGTGTGGTCGCCGATGATCTTGATAGAGTTCTTGTTAGCACCAACAGTACCGTCTGAACCAAGACCCCAGAACTTACAAGCTGTTGTGCCTGCAGGAGCGGAATCGGGGTTAGCTTCGAGGGGGAGAGAAAGGTTAGTAACGTCGTCCTCGATACCGATTGTGAATCTTGCCTTAGTCTCGTTCTTGAATACAGCAACGATCTGAGCAGGAACAGTGTCCTTGGAGCCAAGACCGTAACGGCCTGTGAATACAGGAGTATCGTTGAACTTAGTACCCTTGAGAGCAGCAACTACATCGAGGTAGAGGGGCTCACCGAGAGAACCGGGCTCCTTAGTTCTGTCGAGAACAGAGATTCTCTTAACAGAATCAGGAATAACTTCAACGAGCTTTTCAGCAACGAAAGGTCTGTAAAGACGAACCTTAACAAGACCGTACTTACCGCCTGCAGCGTTGAGGTAGTCGATTGTTTCTTCAATTGTCTCGTTTACGGAACCCATAGCGATGATGATATGCTCAGCATCAGCAGCACCGTAGTAGTTGAAGAGCTTATAGTCTGTACCGATGAGGTCATTAACCTTGTTCATGTAATCCTCAACGATAGCGGGGAGAGCATCGTAGTACTTGTTGCAAGCCTCACGAGCCTGGAAGAAGATGTCAGGGTTCTGAGCTGTACCACGGAGAACGGGAGCCTCGGGGTGGAGAGCCTGATCACGGAATCTCTGAGCAGCATCCTTGTCGAGGAGTGAGTAGAGAGTCTCGTCATCCCATGTCTCGATCTTCTGAATTTCGTGAGATGTACGGAAACCGTCGAAGAAGTGGAGGAAGGGAACTCTGCCCTTGATAGTAGAAAGGTGAGCAACAGCACCGAGGTCCATAACTTCCTGAGCAGAACCGGAGCAAAGCATAGCATAACCTGTCTGACGGCAAGCGTAAACGTCGGAGTGGTCACCGAAAATGTTAAGAGCGTGGGAAGAAACGCAGCGAGCAGAAACGTGAATTACGTTAGGAAGAAGCTCACCGGCAATCTTGTACATATTGGGGATCATCAGGAGAAGACCCTGAGATGCAGTATATGTAGTAGTAAGAGCACCTGCGGAAAGTGAACCGTGAACTGTACCGGCAGCACCAGCCTCAGACTGCATTTCTGCAACTGTTACAGGCTGTCCGAAAAGGTTTTTCTTGTCCTTAGCAGACCAGCTGTCAGTAACCTCAGCCATAACGGAAGAGGGAGTGATAGGATAAATAGCAGCAACGTCGGTAAAGGGATATGACACCCAAGCAGCGGCGTTATTACCATCCATGGTTTTCATTTTTCTTTTGATTGCCATTGGTAATGACCTCCATAAAAAATTTTTTCAGTTTTTGCCTGTTAAAAATGTAACAAAGATGTTTCATTTTAAACGGCGCATAACTTCATTTATAATTATATCACAAAGTAACCGCTTTGTAAACAATTTTTTGGCAGGTAAAACTAATTTATGTTAGTATTATAAAACTTAAATATTGAAATATTTGGCTATTTTGCTTGAATAAAGTGTGCAATAGTTGTTGAAATTGACAAAATGCAGCTTTTTTTTATAAAATTGCTTGACTGGAGGAGAAAAATAAGGTATAATAACAACAGTGATAAATATTTATGAATAATTTATCACTCGTTTTGTTGTCTCCTTTCTTTTGTTCTACACATTATGTTTTTTCTGTTTTATTTGAAGTCCGCTTGTTCGGGCTTCTTTTTTTGTCTGGATAAAGAGAAATCCGTATTCATGAGAATACGGATGAAAAATAAAACCGTCCGGAATCTTCCGAACGGTTATTTCTGGCGGACAGGGAGGGATTCGAACCCTCGATACGCTATTAACGTATACACGAGTTCCAGTCGTGCGCCTTAGACCAGCTCAGCCACCTGTCCACTATGAGGATATT
>JAFXAJ010000119.1 GCA_017517145.1 Ruminococcus sp. | reverse complement strand
TGGTAATTTCAATTGATATGTGTTATAATATTCTTGTGGTACTTTTTTCATTGTAATTTAATAATACCACAAAAAATTACTGCTGTCACGCATTTTTTCGTGACAGCAGTTTTTTTCTCTTTTTTTACAGCGCCTTGATAATTTATGTAATGCCGCCATTATTCATCAAGGAAATCCTTGACCTTTTTGCTGCGGCTGGGATGACGAAGCTTACGAAGCGCCTTAGCTTCAATCTGACGGATACGCTCACGGGTAACTTCAAAGCGCTGACCAACCTCCTCAAGAGTACGTGCCTTTCCGTCCTCAAGACCGAAACGAAGCTTGAGAACTTTTGCTTCCCTGTCGGTAAGCGTATTGAGAACCTCGTTAAGCTGTTCTTTGAGAAGTGTATGAGATGCTGCTTCAGCCGGTGCGGGAGCATCATCATCGGGGATAAAGTCGCCAAGATGGCTGTCCTCCTCCTCGCCGATAGGTGTTTCAAGTGAAACAGGATCCTGAGCTACACGCATTATTTCACGTACTTTATCTACGGGCATACTGAGTTTTTCTGCAATCTCCTCAGGGCTGGGATCGTGACCATTTTCATGGAGAAGCTGAGATGAAACTTTTTTAACCTTAGTGATAGTTTCTACCATGTGCACGGGGATTCTGATAGTACGTGCCTGATCGGCAATAGCTCTTGTGATAGCCTGGCGAATCCACCATGTAGCGTAGGTAGAGAATTTAAATCCCTTTGTGTAATCAAATTTTTCCACGGCTTTAATAAGACCGAGATTACCTTCCTGGATAAGGTCAAGGAACTGCATACCTCTGCCGACGTATTTCTTTGCGATACTTACAACAAGACGGAGATTTGCTTCGCAAAGACGTTTTTTAGCGTATCTGTCACCATTTTTCATGTGCTGTGCAAGTTCTATTTCTTCTTCGGTAGCAAGAAGGGGAACACGGCCGATTTCTTTCAGATATACTTTAACGGGATCGTCAATAGCAATACCCTCTGTAGAAAGTGCCATTTCCAGATCATCAGTCATGTTGGAATCAAGACCAATTTTCAGGTCAGCATCAAGATTCATATCTTCTACAATTTCAATGTTGAGTGCCTCACAGCGATCATAGAAGGTATTAATCTGATCGACATCGAAGTCCAGTTCTTCGAGAGCGTCGGTAATTTCCTTGGTAGTAAGTTTACCGTTGGCCTGTCCGAGTTCGATAAGGGTATCAATCGTATTTTTTTTAGAATCCATAATTTTTCCTCCTGTTTTGCTGTTGAAAGCTTACAATTTTTTTGAAGCGAAAATATTTTTCAAATCATCATCGGAAATATTTTCGGCTTTTTGTATATTCTTATGTTTTCGCAATACATCGGCACAATCTTCCAGAGAAGCCGATGTAATAGTGATGTCACGGTTTTTTGTCATTATTCCATATATCCTTCCCGTTTCATCGGCAGATAATTCACTGCCAACAATGGAAAGTGAGAAGTTTTTAGAATTTTCGGCTTCACGCAGAATAATTTCGTAAGCTTTTTTATTGAAAGCTGTCACAAAAATATCCGGCGGAGCTGTTTGTCGTATTTTGGGAGCATCTTCTGGATGCCTGATAAGCTGACATATAATCATTTCCTCAGCCTTCGCTTCTTTTTTATAAATAGCGGCATCGGGATTTATATCATCACGAGTCATGGCAGTTCGGTTTTTAATTGAACGCCATTGATTATTTTTCTCATTATAATTATTTTTCTTAATCATACTGTCAATGTGCGCTTTTAGCACATCAACAGGGAAATCATATTTTCTGGCGGTTCTTGATATATAGACCTCACGTTCAAGGGCAATGGGGATTTCCGCCAGAACACGTGAAACACGTTTGAGAAGTTCGACTTTTCCTGCTTCTGTTTCGATATCAAGATCATTTTCACATCTGTCAAGAAGAAAATTATTAGCGTCATCAGATTTATCTATAAGCATACGAAAACGCTGAACTCCGAATTTTTTAATAAATTCGTCGGGGTCTTTAGCACCCTCTAATCGTAGAATACGGGTTTGCAGACCTACATCGGAAAAGTGTGAAATAGCTTTTCGTGTTGCAGCCTGACCGGCGCCGTCACTGTCGTAGGCAACAATAACTTCTTCTGCGTATCTTTTTACAAGTCGTGCCTGATCGGGGGTAATGGCAGTTCCGAGAGTAGCTATTGCATTTGAGAATCCAGCCTGATTTACAGCAATAACATCCATATATCCCTCGCAGAGAATAACTCTCTTGCTGTCTGAATCCTTTGCAAAATTCATAGCGAAAAGGTTTGACCCCTTGTCAAAAACGAGAGTTTTGCTTGTGTTAAGGTATTTTGGTTTTGAATCGTCGAGAACTCTGCCGCCGAAACCTACTACATTTCCTCTCAGATCAACAATGGGAAACATTACACGCTTGCGGAACATATCAAATATTTTACCGCTTCTCTGAGAACGTCCGCCAAGCCATGCGTCAGTTATTTCATTTTCGGAATATCCTTTTGATGTAAGTACTGTGCATAGCTCATCCCATGAATCAGAGGCATAGCCAAGTCCGAATTTTTTTATAGTCTGAGGGGTAAGCTGACGCTGAATAAAATAGTTTATACCGGATCTATCCTTGCCGCTGATTAAGTTTTTATAGAAATAATTAGCAGCAATTCTGTTCATTTCATATATTCTTGTACGGCGATGACTATTATCGGGATTGGCATTTCTTTTTTCAGGAACCGCCATGCCGCTTCTTTCTGCAAGAAGACGTACAGCTTCCATAAAATCAAGATTTTCAGCTTTCATAACAAAGGTTATAACATCGCCGCCTGCACCGCAGCCGAAACAATAAAAGCTTTGTGTATCGGGAAATACAGTGAATGAAGGAGTTTTTTCGGAATGAAAAGGGCAGTTGCAGACAAGAGTTCTGCCTCGTTTTTTAAGGGGGACATAGGAACTGATAACCGTATCAATAGGGTTGGCGTTTCTTAACTCCATTGTGAATTCTTCATATACAGCCATTTCACCCCTCCTTACTGGGATTATTTCCAGAATTTCGGAACAAATAATTCCGTATATAAATCAACAGCATATTCATCACTCATGCCTGATATGTAATCACACACAGCACGGTCAATATCAGATTCTTCTGCAATATCCTGATAAAGACGAGGGAGGAGTTTCGAATTTTCTTTGAAATAGCTGTAGAGCTTGCGGATAAGAAGTTCAGCTTTGCCTTCCTCGTATTTTGCGGCAGGATTTGTATACACAGTTTTAAACATAAAACTGCGCAGATCATCATGAGCCTTGCGTATATCAGGTTCAAAATCTATAGTTTCACAACCGTGAGCGATAACAGAAGCAATGAGTGCAGTAATTCTTTTGGTTTTTGTATTTCCAAGGACATCAACACAGTCGGCGGGCAGTTGGTCAGCATGGAGAACACCTGCACGAATGGAATCTTCAATGTCATGATTTATGTATGCAATGGTATCAGCAAGACGAACAACACAGCCTTCACGGGTTGCAGCGGTCATATTTGTATGACATTCAATGCCGTTGCGAACAGCCCACGTGAGATTAAGTCCCATTCCTTCTTTTTCAAGACGTTCAACAACACGTACACTCTGGAGATAGTGTTTGAAGCCGTGTGGACATATATCATTGAGAACTGCTTCGCCGCAGTGTCCGAAAGGGGAGTGTCCCAGATCATGACCGAGGGCAATTGCTTCAGTAAGCGACTCATTAAGGTTCATGCATCGGGAAATTGTACGTGCAATCTGAGATACTTCAAGTGTATGCGTTAGTCTTGTGCGGTAATGATCACCGACAGGCGAGAGAAAAACCTGAGTTTTACGTTTTAAGCGGCGAAAAGAATTACAGTGAAGGATTCTGTCACGGTCACGCTGGAAATCAGTGCGGTATGCACATTTTTCTTCATTTCGCTGACGTTTGTTCATATCGGGGTCAGTGCTTGAACAAGCGTTTTCACAGTGAACCATAGCTTCTGAAAACTCAATTTTCTGGCGAATGTTGAAATTATCCATGGAAAATCTCCTTTCTACGAAGGATTTTAACTGATTACAAACACTTATACTGTAAAAGACAAAAATATCCTTTAATTTTTTGAAGAAAAATCAAAAAATTGTAATAACAGATGAAAAATCTTCATAAAGTTCGCCGTGGTCTGTAACTTCTGCCGAGTTATTAGTAATTTCTGTAAGTTCTTTTCGTAGAGTATCAAGCTTATCAGATATAACGAGAATTTCCAGTGTAACAATATCGGCAAAATCTGAATTTACAATAATAACATTAAAATTAGGCAGGACATAGTTAATCTTGCCGTAAAGATTATAGTCAGTTTTTATTGTGAGGCGATGACATAGCTGCATATTCATAATATGTGCCGCATCACAGGCGATAGAAGCCGCATGAGAATATGCACGAAGCAAACCGCCTCCTCCGAGAAGTATACCGCCGAAATATCGTGTGACAACAACACATACATCAGTTAGCCCTCGCTTCTGAAGAACTTCAAGAACAGGAACTCCGGCTGTACCTTGTGGTTCACCGTCGTCTGAATATCGGGAAATATTATCTTCACGAAGTATATAAGCGTATACATTGTGTCTTGCCTTGCGGTGCATTGATTTTATCTGATTAATAAAAGCAACAGCTTCATCATTTGTTTTAACCGGTGCGATATAACCGATAAATTCGGATTTTTTTTCAATAAATGAGTCGCTTGTAGCTTCTGAAATTGTGAAATAGTTCATAAAAATAAACCTCAAACTGTACAAATAAGCCGCTCTATAATGAGCGGCTTATTTAAGTTTTTACTTATCGAGATTGAAACGCTTCTTGAATCTGTCAACACGTCCGCCTGTATCAACAAGCTTCTGCTTGCCAGTATAGAAAGGATGGCACTTTGAGCAGATTTCAACCTTGATGTTTTCCTTTGTAGACATTGTCTCGATTACGTTACCGCAGTGGCAAGTAATAGTTGTCTTTACAAAGTTAGGATGGATTCCCTCTTTCACGATTTTCACCTCATTTTATTAAATTTTCTGTAAATCGTGCAGCCCATCAATTACCTTAGACAGTAGTGCAAGCATACAATAAATAAATTATATCACAGCTTAATCAATTTGTCAAGCGAAATTAAATATATTTTTATGTTTTAATTATATTACTGAAAATTCTTTGAAAATTCGTCATGAAGCTTCTTTTCAAGCACCTCAGCCTCAGTTCTTGTAGGCTGTTTAGCTGTGAGGTATGTCTTGATTTTGGGTTCTGTACCGGAAGGACGGACAATAACCTTTGAGCCGCCCTCAAGGAAGAATGCAAGAACATTTGACTTAGGCAGAGTAAGTTCAGTTACAGCGCCGCTTGCAATATCCTTAGATGTGCTTGCCTTGTAGTCATCAAACTTTACAACGGAGATTCCAGCAATAGCTGTAGGAGGATTATTTCTCAGAGTTGTCATAATCTCATCCATTTTATTCATGCCGCTTTCGCCCTCGAAAGTGAAGCTGTAAAGTGTCTGATAGAACATACCATACTTCTTGTACATATTTTCTCTTGCTTCAAGGAGGGTAATACCCTGTGTACGGTAATATGCAGCCATTTCGCAAATAAGCATTGAAGCATTTACAGCATCCTTATCACGGACATATCCGCCGGAAAGGTAGCCGTAGCTTTCCTCGAATCCAAAGATATAGCGATTTTCTTCGCCCTTTTCTTCAAGGAAGCCAATCTGCTCGCCAATGAACTTGAAGCCTGTGAGAACGTCAATAATTTCAACGCCATATTCCTTACCGATAGAGTTAACAATATCAGTAGTAACAATTGTTTTTACAGCAATGGGGTTTTCGGGCATAATTCCCTTTTTAATGCTCTGGTCAGCAATATATTCAAGAAGCATTGCGCCAACTTCGTTACCGCTGAAAAGAGCGTAGCCGTCACCGTCAGGAACAGCAATACCAACTCTGTCGCAGTCGGGGTCAGTAGCGAGAAGCAGGTCAGGTTTTACTTCGCTGCAGTAACGCAGACCAACTTCGAGAGCTTCACGGATTTCGGGGTTAGGGTAAGGACAGGTTGTGAAATTTCCGTCGGGATTTTCCTGTTCCTTAACAATAGTAACATCAGTAATACCGATACGCTTTAAAATCTCACGTACAGGCTTGTTACCTGTACCGTTAAGGGGAGTATAAACCACCTTGAGACCGCTCGAAGCGCAAAGGGCGGGATTTATAGCCTCAGCGAGTACTTTCTCGTAATAAGCTTCAATTACATCATTACCGATATATTTGATATTACCCTTGGCAACTTCCTCATCAAAATCAGCAGATTTTACATCGTTGAAAATGTCAAGGGAGTTGATTTTTTCAAGAATTATTTCAGCACCACGGAGAGTAATCTGGCAGCCGTCATCGCCATAAACTTTATAACCATTATATTTTGCAGGGTTATGGCTTGCAGTAACCATGATACCGCCCTGACATTTCAGCTGACGAACAGCGAAAGAAAGACAGGGTGTAGGCATGAGTTCAGTATAAATATGTACTTTGATTCCATTTGCAGCAAGAACCTCAGCAGCAGCCTTGGAGAAAACATCGCTCTTGATACGGCTGTCGTAGGATACAGCAACAGAAGGATTATCATATTCCTGATTGAGATAATCAGCAAAACCTTGAGTAGCTCGTCTTACAGTGTAAATATTCATACGGTTAGTACCTGCACCGATAACGCCGCGGAGACCGCCTGTACCAAATTCTAGATCTCTGTAAAATCTGTCATTTATAGCCTCTTCATCATTTTTTATGCTTTCAAGCTCTGTGACGAGATCAGCATCAGCCTTTGCATTTTCGCACCAGAGTGAATAAAGTTCTTTCTCATTCATAAAAATACCTCCTGAAAGATATGTTGTATCTGTATATTATCAAATACCCATAAATAAATATCATTCACAGATACACTTAATATTATACCACATTTTTTCTGATTTGAAAACAGGTAATGTATATATATTTTATATTGTATTGCATATAAAAATAATATAGCGGTACAAAAGTACCGCTATGTCTTTATTGCGCCGTCATTTGTTGTAATACTTCAACAGCTTTATTATACTGCATATCAAGTCCGTTATATGTATTTTCAACCGGATAATCAGGAGTTATGCCGATTCCGTCATAACATTCTGATACAGTAGTTTTGTATTCTGCAACAGTAAGGACAAGTGCGCCGCCGTCTTCCAATTCAGTTATATCCTGCATAACACCTTTGCCGTATGTCTGTTCTCCGATAATAACAGCCTTTCCAAAATCATGGAGAGAAGCTGCAAAAAGTTCTGCCGCACTGGCAGTATGCTTATCAACGATAACAGCCATAGGAATTTTTATTTCTGAAGAATCTGAATGTATCAGTGTTTCAGTGTGGCCGTCTTTGTATTCTGAAGTAGCAATAATTCCTTCTGGAAGCAGGGGGTCAATACAATCTTGTAAAGCTGAAACAAGACCTCCATTATTTCCACGCAGGTCAAAAATCAGTGATTTTGCGCCATTGGCAGTCAGTCTTTCAAGTGCTTCTATAAACTGCTCAGGAGTGTTATTTTTAAAATTATTAATTTTAATATACCCTATAAGACTGCCCAGCATTTCAGCTTCGACAGAAGTCACAACGATAGAGCGTCGTGTAAAAGTATACTCTGTATCTTTTCCGTTGCGGCGTACAACAAGGGTAACTTTTGAGCCTTCTGTTCCCTTCATGGCATTGGCGGCTTCGGAAAATCCGATTTCCTTAACATCTATTCCATCAATATTTATTATCAAGTCATCCTGTAATAATCCTGTTTCAGCAGCAGGAGAACTGCTGAGAATTTCAGAGATACGGATATAACCGCTTTCATCTTCGGATAAAGTCAAACCAAGACCGACAAGAGTTCCGGAATTTTCATTCAGTTCTGTAAGATATTCTTCTTCTGTCAGATAACGAGAATATTTATCATCAAGTCCCTGAACATAACCTTTTAATATACCATTTTCAAGAGTTTCTTCGTTTATATCTCCATAATAATTTTCTCTGATAATACTGTCAAGAGATTGTAAAGCCTCATACTTTTTACCTTTTTCGGTAACATCAATAACTTTGGTATTAAAACTCTGAAGAGAGAAGAAGGAAGTCAGGATAAATGTTACAGCAATAGAAACTGCAATAAGACTGAGTGCCAGTCCGAGGGTGATTTTTTTGTTCATACACATTCTCCTTATAATTAGCAAATAAACACCGCACAGAATTTTTGTGCGGTGTAATTATTTATCAAGGACCTACGTAGTTAAGAGGATTCTGAGCAACTCCGTTTACACGGATTTCAAAGTGCAGGTGAGCACCGGTTGAATGACCTGTACAGCCAATAGAGCCGATAGTATCTCCCTGCTTAACATAATCGCCTACAGAGACCCATGCAGATGTCATGTGAGCGTAAATAGTGGAATATGTACCATCATGGGAGATAAGCACATAGTTTCCATAGCCACCGCCGCATCCGCAGCTGTAGTTCTTAGCAAAATTGTGAGTACAGCAGTTTACAACTGCAATAACAGTGCCAGACTGTGAAGCCACACAAGCGCCACCCATAATTCCACCGTCGCCAACGTCTATACCGTTGTGATTTCTTCCCCAGCGAGGACCAAAATAGCTTGAAATATAGCTGAATCCCGGTGCAGGCCATGCAAATCCGCTCTGTGAAGGAGTTACAGGAATATAAGAGGGCTGAGAGGGGGCAACAGGAGTGCTTGCATTTCCGGAATTGTTATTCTGCTGCTGTTGTTGCTGCTGCTGCAAAAGAAGCTGTTCCTGTTTACGTTTTTGTTCTTCTTCCCAAAGTCGCTGTGCTTCCTGTCTCTGACGTTCAATTTCAGCATACCATGCATCTTCTTCTGCCTGAAGCTGAATTTGTTCAGCTTCAACATCAGCTTTATCACGTTCAAGCTCAGCCTGTTCACGTGCAAGACGATCTATTTCATACTGAGTATCCTTCATTTTTTCATTGAGAACGGCGATTTCAGCGTCTTTTTCTTCCTTACGTTTTTTCTGCTCATCCAGTTTCATTGTAAGATTGAGCTTTTCACGTTCCAGATCAGTTTTTGATTGTTCAAGACTTTCGATTGTAGTAACAAGTTCATCAATAAGCTTATCGTCATATTCTGCAATACGGTTTATCATCTGTACTCTTGACATCATATCATAGAAGCTTGATGAACCGAGAACGATAGAAGCGGATGTATCGTTATTACTCATATACATAGTACAGAGACGCTTTTTGAAAAGCTCAATATTTTCATCAATAGCCGTCTGCTGAGTGATAATATCGTTATCAAGGTTAATTATATTTGTCTCTGTAGTTTTTATGTCGTTTGACAGGGATTCCAGCTCTGCATTTAGGAGATTGATGTTTTCCTGAATTATATCAATCTGTTCTTCAAGAAATGCAGCCTGCTGTTTTTCCTGAGTTTTATCGCCTTCGAGAACTGAAATTTTATCTTCGAGAGCAGCAATTTTCTCAGCATTAGCCTTGCGCTGTTCCTGAATTTCAGCAATAGTTCTTGCAGCCTCCGCATTAGTACCGTCATTAGAAAGATGTGGATATGCAGTTATGATACCAACAGACAGCACTGAGCAAGTGAGAAAAGAAAGAACTTTTCGGGCGTATTTTAACTTGTACATTGGAAAATGCTCCTTTCATAGCATATATGCAGCAAGTGTATGTGTGAAATCAAGGGCTTACATAGTTAAGGGGGTTCTGACTGACATTATTAACTTTAACTTCAAAATGAAGATGAGCACCTGTTGAATGACCTGTACTTCCGACAGTACCGATCATCTGTCCCTGCTCTACAAAATCACCAACAGAAACGCAGGCAGATGTCATGTGTCCATATATTGTGGAATATGTTCCATCATGGGAGATGATTACATAATTTCCGTAACCTCCACCGCAATTACAGTTGTAATTTTTAGCAAAGTTGTGTATACAGTTATTATTAACATAAATAACTGTTCCCGCCTGAGAAGCAACTATAGAAGCGCCCATAATATTTCCGGCAATGTCAATTCCCCTGTGAAAACCATTTACGCCGCCCAAATTACGAGGGCCATAATAGCTTGAAATATAGCTGTATCCCGGGGTTGGCCATGCAAAGCCGCTTTCAGAGGGAGAAACGGGAATATACACAGGCTGTGACGGAGAAACTACGCTGTTCAGGAGTTTTTGCTGTTCTTCCTCCCAACGGCGCTGTGCTTCCTGTTTTTGACGTTCAATTTCAGCGGCCCAGGCATCTTCTTCGGCTTTAAGCTGCGCCTGTTCAGCTTCGATGACACTTTTATCACGTTCAAGTTCAGATTGTTCACGTGCAAGTCTGTCAATTTCAGCCTGAGTTTTTTTCATTTTATCGTTGAGAACAGCAATTTCAGCAATTTTTTCTTCCTTGCGTTTTTTCTGTTCATCAATTTTCATTGAAAGATTGAGTTTTTCACATTCAAGCTCTTTCTTTGAAAGCTGGAGTTTGTTAATTTTTTCGTTAATTTCGTCAATAAGTTTATCATCATGTTCAGCGATACTGTTTATCATAAAAATTCTTGACATCATATCATAGAAGCTTGATGAGCCGAGAACAATTGAAGCAGAATTTTCATTGTTGTTCATATACATAGTGCAAAGACGTTTTTTAAAAAGCTCAACGCTTTCGTCAATAGCAGCCTGCTGATTATCTATGTCTATATTAAGATTAGATATATTTGTCTCGGTAGTTTTTATTTCGTCAGCAAGAGCATCAAGTTCAGCATTGAGGAGATTGATATTATCCTGAATAACTGTAATCTGTTCCTCAAGAAATGCAGCCTGTTGTTTTTCCTGCTTTTTATTGCCTTCAAGAGCTGAAATTTTATCTTCAAGAGCAGCAATTTTTTCGGAATTAGCTTTGCGCTGTTCCTGAATTTCAGCAATAGTTCTTGCTGCCTGAGCGGTTTTCATATTATTTGAAGCTGGTGTATAATATAATACCATTCCAAGCGAAATAGCCGAACAGGTGAGAAATGAAAGAATCTTTCCGGCAAATTTAAGTTTGTACATTTTTAGATATACTCCTTTCGCTGTTTATACATCAAGATGCTTACGTGTACTTATAACGCTTCCAAAAGCTCCGACAAGAGAACCGATAAGGAGATAAGCGAGACCGCAGGGGATACGTATTTCAGCAAACGGAATTATACTACCTGCACCGAAAGCGTTGATAAGCATACCCTGAGCAACTACAACGTTATAAACAGAGCGATAGACAGCCCAAGTGATGAAGAAAGCGCCTGCACCAGAGAAGAAACCGGTTACAAGACCTTCAACGAAGAAAGGAGTTCTGATAAATGAATCCGTAGCTCCTACATACTTCATAATCTGAATTTCCTCACGTCTTGAATAAACGCTTGCCTTTGTGGTATTGGAAATCATAATCATAGAAACAACAGCAAGAGCAATAATAGCTGCACCTGCCACAAGAGTAACAACTCTGCGGAGTTCACGAAGGAATTCAGCTACCTGCGGAGATGAATCGGCACTTTGAATATTTTCAATTCTTGTAATAGCGTCAACTGTAGCGCGAAGCTGGTCGTTATTAACGACTGTAACGCTGAAACCGTCTGGCATGAACTGATAATCATCAATATATTCAAAAATTTCCTTGCCCTGCGAAATCTGCTTCTGCATACGCTCATAAGCTTCTTTTTTTGAAATATATGTAACAGTGTCGATATTTTCAATATTTTTTATTTGCTCGTGTATTTCATCTACACGTTCCTGTGGGGTATCAGTTTCAACATAAACAGCGATTTCGTTCTGATTTCCCAGACCGAGAATCATAGAATTCATATTGAAATAGAAGAGAATTGAAATTCCCACAAGGAGCAACGAAATAAGAAGAACACAGAATGTAGCAAAAGCCATCATTTTATTTTTCCATATATTTTCAATACCCTGATTCGCAAGATATTTAATACCGCTTATTTTCATTTTTCTGCACCTCCGTTTTCTTTTGCGGTGCTTGTGATAGCAGCGATAACATCATCCACATAAGGGATGTCATTTTCTTCAATATCTCCATCGGGCATAGAATATTCATGGTGAAGATTTGCGGCATTCTCCATTGCCTGAGCAAGTTCCACCTCTGGAAGAAGATCACAGTTTGTACCTGTTACAACTTCATCATATACAATTTCGCCATTGGTAATATTTATTATTCTTCCACCGAAATGACGGACAAGGTCGTGTTCATGAGTAACCATAAGTATTGTGGTACCCTGATCGTTGATGCCTTTGAGGAGTTCAACGATTTCATAAGAAAGTTCAGGGTCAATATTTCCCGTAGGCTCGTCCGCAATGATAAGCTGGGGATCATTTACCAAAGCACGTGCAATGGCAACACGCTGTTTTTCACCGCCCGAAAGCTCATCGGGATAAGAATTCGTTTTAGCATGAAGTCCTACAAGTCCAATAACATAAGGAACTCTTTTTCTTATATATTTCAGAGGAGCATCGAGAACTCGCAGAACAAAGGCGATATTCTCGTAGACTGTCATAGACGGGATAAGTCTGAAATCCTGAAATACAAAACCGAGTGTACGGCGGAATTCGGGGATTTTACGTTTTTTAAGTTTGCCTAAATTATAGCCGTTAACAATTACATTACCGCTTGTAGCGTCTATTTCTTTAAGCAGAAGTTTAATCATGGTACTTTTTCCCGCACCCGAAGAACCAACAACGAAAGCAAAATCGCCGTCGTTTATTTTGAGACTTACATTATTCAATGCGTCAACGCCGCCTGAATATGTAACGGATACGTTCTGAAGCTCAACCATGCTGTCACCTTACCTTTCTGTTGAACTGTCCGCAAGCTATCTCTGAATCTGACTATATATATCTGCGCAGGCAGGACAGCTGACGGAACTGAAGAATATTTAGAATTTAACGGGGTTAGCGGACAGATATTTCTTAACCATAAGAGCAATTTTGAAGATGATAGCGTGATCAAATTCACGAAGGTCAAGACCTGTCAGCTTCTTGATTTTTTCAAGACGATAAACGAGAGTATTTCTGTGTACGAAAAGTTTTCTTGAAGTTTCTGACACATTGAGGTTATTCTCAAAGAACTTCTGAATAGTGAAAAGTGTTTCGTGGTCGAGAGAATCAATGCTGCCAACCTTGAATACCTCATGGAGGAAAGTCTCACAGAGTGTTGTTGGGAGGTGATAGATAAGACGAGCAATACCGAGGTTGTCGTAGCTTACAATAACCTTGTCTGTATCGAATACCTTACCTACTTCCAGAGCCATCTGAGCTTCCTTGAAGGAACGAGCGAGATCCTTGACACCGATTACAGCAGTACCGATACCAACGTTTACACGGGTATAGAATTCAGAAGAAAGTGTATCAGCGATTGAACGTGCGAGCTTTTCAAGATCCTTGGAATCAACAGTGGATTTAAGTTCCTTAACAAGAACAATGTCGGATTCAGTAATATTGAAAACGAAATCTTTGTTCTTATCAGGGAAAAGATTCTGAATAACATCGTAAGCAGAAATATCATTTGCAGAAACAATTCTGATGAGGAAAACAGCACGGCTGATTTCAGCGTTGAAGTGAAGCTCACGAGCCTTTATTACAATATCTCCGGGGAGAACGTTGTCAAGAATAACGTTCTTAATGAAGTTATTTCTGTCGTACTTCTCATCGTAGTACTGCTTGATATTGGAAAGTGTAATAGCAAGAATACTTGCATATTTAGCAGCGGCATCGTCCACGCCTTCAACAAATACAGCATAATCGGGCTTTACACGTGAACCGAAAGGCTTGTATGTATAGCCGTCACGGATGAAAATATCATGTGAATCGCTGAGGTCGAGGGATACGAACTCATTTGTAGTGCCTACCTTTGACAGGTCGCTGCAAGCGATAATAGTAGCAGTTTCATCAACGACACCCATTGTAGTGTCAATAGTATCTCTCATCTGGTGAACTAAACCCTGAAATAATCTGTTGGACATAAGAAAAGAATCCTTTCATAATAAATTTTGAATAAAAACGAACACAATTCATAATATATTACAAATTGTAACATATTTTTATGAATAAATCATGAACAAAGCGTTAATATTTTTTGAAATTCCGCTTTTTCATCAATTTTTTTATGTTGACTTTGTGATAAATCAACAATACGGCGTAATTATTTGTAACCGAATAGTAACATTTCAGAATGGTTTTGTTACATTTTTTCGGGACAATCAATTTTCAGCATTGTAAGAACATTTCTGAGAACCTGACGAACAGCTTTTGCAAGAATAATTCTTGCGTTCATAAGTTCAGGAGATTCGGCATTTTTTACACTGCAAGCGTCGTAAAAACGGTGGAAAAGAGTTGCTGTATCAACAGCGTATTTTGTAAGCTTGGACGGATCGTAATTCTTAGCAGCGAGGTTAACTTCTCCGGGAAGTGAAGCAAGATGACGGATAAGCTCTATTTCTCTTGTATCACTGAGGAGTG
>JAFXAJ010000118.1 GCA_017517145.1 Ruminococcus sp. | reverse complement strand
GCATTCTTGATATTGGTAGCAGCGCCGATATCTACGAGGCGCTTCATAACAAAGGGTTTGAAGAGCTCCAGAGCCATCTCCTTCGGGAGACCGCACTGATACATCTTCAGTTCCGGACCTACAACGATAACCGAACGTCCGGAGTAGTCAACACGCTTACCGAGAAGGTTCTGACGGAAACGTCCCTGCTTACCTTTAAGCATATCTGAAAGTGACTTCAGCGCACGGTTGCTGGGGCCTGTAACAGGTCTGCCGTGTCTGCCGTTGTCAATAAGAGCGTCAACAGCTTCCTGAAGCATACGCTTTTCGTTTCTGACAATGATGTCGGGAGCGTCAAGCTCCAGCATCTTTTTAAGACGGTTATTTCTGTTGATAACTCGTCTGTAGAGGTCGTTAAGGTCTGATGTTGCGTAACGTCCGCCGTCCAGCATGATCATAGGACGAATGTCGGGAGGAATTACGGGGATAACATCAAGAATCATCCACTCAGGCTTATTTCCTGAGAGACGGAAAGACTCGATAATCTGGAGTCTCTTTATAAGCTTTACCTTCTTCTGACCTGCGGGCAGACCAACAAGCTCGTTTTTAAGGTCGTCGGAGCTGAGCTCGATATTGTTCTTCCACTCAATATCCTCCAGTTCAGCAAACTTCTGGCACTCGTCACACTGACATTCCATAGGATTGTTGAAGCAGGAAAGCTTATTCAGACCAAGTGAGATCTTACCCATCTCAACAAGGCGATTCTTCTGGAAATCATAACGGGCAGGATCGTACTCATTGAGAAGCTTCTTTACAGCCTCTGCGCCCATTTCAGCCTTGAAATCGTCGCCGTACTTTTCAAGATAGGAGAGATACTCCTTCTCGGAAAGAAGCTGCTTTTTCACAAGCTCTGTATTACCGGGATCTGTTACGATATATTTTGTAAAGTAGAGAACTTCTTCAAGACGCTTCTGAGATACTTCAAGAACCTGACCTATACGGGAGGGAGTACCCTTGAAATACCATATATGGGAAACAGGAGCTGCAAGCTCGATATGTCCCATTCTCTCACGGCGGACTCTTGCACGTGTTACTTCAACGCCGCAGCGGTCACATACCTTGCCCTTGAAGCGAATCTTCTTGAATTTACCGCAGTGACATTCCCAGTCCTTAGTAGGTCCGAAAATTCTCTCACAGAAAAGACCGTCTCTTTCGGGCTTCTGTGTTCTGTAATTTATAGTTTCAGGTCTTTCTACAACACCGAAGGACCAGCTTCTGATCTGTTCGGGAGAGGCAAGACCGATTTTTATCGATTCAAAAGTATTAAATTCCAAACTGCTACCTCCTGCAATTTTTTGGTAAACATTGCCCGTTCAGCAGCTGCGTGATACAGCCGCTGAACAGAACATCAAAAATTAATCGTCGAATGAATCATCGTCTAAGTCGAAAGAATCAAAGGAGCTTTCATCATCATCGCTGCCGAAAATGTCTGATTCTTCCTCGTCATCGAAGCTGAAGGTATCGTCCTTATCAATCATGTCGAAATCATCGTCCTCGCCGTTGCCGAGAGAATATCCGGCATCACCGATTTCGTCATCGGAAAGTGCGCTGAGATCCTCTGTATCTTCATCGTTGAAGTCGCCTCTTACGGGGATAGGATCATCATCGAAGGACTGCTTGAGGTCAATTTCCTCCTGATTGATGTCAAGAACCTTAACATCAAGACCGAGAGACTGCATTTCCTTGATAAGAACCTTGAAGGATTCGGGGATACCGGGAGTCGGAACGTTCTGTCCCTTTACGATAGCCTCATAAGTGTTTACACGGCCGATAGTATCGTCTGACTTGACAGTGAGGATTTCCTGAAGGGTATAAGCTGCACCGTAAGCTTCGAGAGCCCAAACCTCCATTTCTCCGAAACGCTGTCCGCCGAACTGAGCCTTACCGCCCAGAGGCTGCTGAGTAACGAGAGCATAAGGACCAACGGAACGTGCGTGGATCTTATCGTCAACCAGGTGGTGGAGTTTGAGGTAGTACATATAACCCACAGTTACACGGTTGTCGAACTTTTCACCTGTACGTCCGTCATAAAGTGTGAATTTACAATCCTCGTTGAATTCAAGAGCCTTGGGGTTGATAACCTTATCCATGGTGTTAAGCTCAAAATAGTCATCTCTCTGAGCCTTGCTCTTTTCATCTGCCTGACGGAAACACTCTCTGATGTCGTCCTCGTGAGCGCCGTCAAATACAGGCGTCATAATGTGCCAGCCCAGCGCCTTGCAAGCCATACCGAGATGTACTTCAAGTACCTGACCGATATTCATTCGTGAAGGTACGCCGAGGGGATTGAGAACGATGTCAAGAGGAGTACCGTCGGGGAGGAAGGGCATATCTTCTTCAGGAAGAATACGTGATACAACACCCTTGTTTCCGTGACGTCCAGCCATCTTATCGCCGACAGTAATCTTACGCTTCTGAGCGATGTAGCAGATTACACGCATATTTACGCCTGCACTGAGTTCATCGCAGTTTTCACGGGTGAACACCTTAACGTCAACAATAACGCCTGCTTCACCGTGGGGAACTTTAAGTGAATTGTCACGTACTTCACGTGCCTTTTCACCGAAAATAGCACGGAGGAGTCTCTCCTCTGCTGTAAGCTCAGTTTCGCCCTTGGGAGTAACCTTACCAACGAGAATATCGCCGGAAGTTACCTCTGAACCGATTCTGATAATACCGTTTTCGTCCAGATTAGCAAGTGCGTCATCACCAACGTTGGGAATATCACGTGTGATTTCCTCAGGTCCGAGCTTTGTATCACGGCACTCGATTTCGTATTCTTCGATATGAACGGAAGTGAATACGTCCTCACGCACAAGGCGCTCGTTAAGAAGAACAGCGTCCTCGTAGTTGTAACCCTCCCATGTCATGAAGCCGATGAGAGCATTCTTACCGAGGGAGATTTCGCCGTCAGCTGTAGCAGGACCGTCAGCAAGAACCTGACCCTTTGCAATCTTTTCACCAACGGAAACGATAGGTCTCTGGTTAACACAAGTTCCCTGGTTGGAACGCTTGAACTTTGTAAGCTCGTACTTTCTTTCGATACCGTCAGAGCCGATAATGTGAATCTTGTCAGCATCAACGTAGTTTACTGTACCGTCGCAGTCAGCTACGATACATACGCCTGAATCTACAGCTGCCTTGTATTCCATACCTGTACCAACAAAGGGACGCTCTGTTCTGAGAAGCGGAACAGCCTGTCTCTGCATGTTTGAACCCATGAGAGCACGGTTAGCGTCATCGTTTTCAAGGAAGGGAATCATTGATGTAGCAACGGAAACAACCATCTTAGGAGATACGTCCATGAAGTCAACGATTTCACGTTCACATTCAAGAATCTGTTCACGGTAACGTGCATTAACTCTGGGACGGGCAAACTTTCCGTCCTCTGTAAGAGGTTCGTTAGCCTGAGCTACAACGTAGTTATCCTCCACATCAGCAGTCATGTAAACTACTTCCTTAGTAACAACGCCTGTTTCCTTGTTTACCTTGCGGTAGGGAGCTTCAATGAAGCCGTACTGATTGATTCTTGCAAATGTAGCAAGATATGAGATAAGTCCGATGTTAGGACCTTCAGGAGTCTCGATAGGACACATTCTGCCGTAGTGGCTGTAGTGAACGTCACGAACCTCGAATCCGGCACGGTCTCTGGAAAGACCTCCGGGACCGAGGGCAGAAAGACGTCTCTTGTGAGTAAGCTCGGCAAGGGGGTTGTTCTGGTCCATAAACTGGGACAGGGGTGATGAACAGAAGAATTCCTTCATTGCGGAAGAAATAGGTCTGATATTTATAAGAGTCTGGGGAGTAAGAGTATTTACATCCTGAGTCTGGATATTCATTCTCTCACGGATTCCACGCTCCATACGAGCGTAACCGATACGGAACTGATTCTGGAGAAGCTCTCCTACAGAACGGATACGGCGGTTGCCCAGATGGTCAATATCGTCTACTGTACCAACGCCCTCGCAGAGGTTGATGAAGTAGCTGATTGTTGCATATATATCGTCAAGGATGATGTGCTTGGGAACAAGCTCGTCAGCCTTTTTCTTGATATTCTCCTCAAGCTCGTCAGCGTCAGAGGAAGTCTCAATGATTTCACGGAGCACCTTGAAGGAAACAAGCTCGTTGATGCCGTATTTTTCAACATCAAAGTCAACATAGCCCTTGATGTCAACCATACCGTTACCGATAATCTTGGCAACACGCTCAACGAAACGAATCTGTGTTTCGCCTCTTTCGTTGGTGTAGTACTCCTTTGCCTCAACTGTTACGAAAGCGTGATAAACGCCAGCCTGCTCAATTTCACGGGCTTTATCATAAGTGACGTTTTCTCCTGCCTCTGCCATGATTTCACCTGTAAGAGGATTCACAACGGGCTGAGCGAGGGTATGACCTGCAAGACGGGAAGCAATACCCAGCTTCTTGTTGTACTTGTATCTGCCGAAACGACAGAGGTCATATCTCTTTGCGTCAAAGAAAAGGTTGTTGAGGTGAGTAACGGCACTTTCAACCGTAGGAGGCTCGCCGGGGCGGAGCTTCTTGTATACGTCGATAAGACCATCGGAGGTATTCTTTGTCTGGTCCTTCTGGAGGATTGTCTGTTTCAGACGCTCATCTTCACCGAAAAGCTCGAAGATTTCCTCATCAGAACCTACGCCGAGAGCACGGATAAAGGTAGTAAGCGGAATCTTTCTGTTCTTGTCGATACGGACATACACAACATCGTTGGAGTCCATTTCGTATTCAAGCCATGCACCTCTGTTAGGGATAACAGTTGCGCTGAAAAGATCCTTACCTGTCTTATCCTTTTCGAAAGCGTAGTATACACCGGGAGAACGTACAAGCTGTGAAACGATTACACGCTCTGCACCGTTGATAACGAAGGTACCGCTGTCTGTCATCAGCGGGAAATCGCCCATGTAAATTTCGCTTTCGCTTACAGCGCCTGTCTCTTTATTGCAGAGAGTTGCTGTAGCTCTCATTGCAACCTGATAGGTTGCACCTCTTGATTTACATTCTGCAAGGCTGTATTTCGGAGTATCATCAAAGCGGTAGTCCTTGAAATTCAGCACCAGATTACCATTGTAGTCGGTAATAGCCGTCATGTCACGGAAAACTTCCTTGAGTCCTTCCTCCCTGAACCATTTATACGAGTTCTTCTGAACTTCGATAAGGTTAGGCATTTCGAGAGGCTCGGTTATTTTACCGAAGCTCATTCTGACATTTTTTCCCAGCTGCTTAGGTGTTACATTCACCATAGGCGGAACCTCCTTATTATGATTTTCGTATATGGGAACAAGTGTTATCACTTCTGTCAGCCGCCAGAAATTTTCAAAAGGCTATTGACAGCGCAGAAAAATTATGATATAATATTCTGCGAGAAATAGTGATACTTTCACATACTGATACATTATATTAGTTTACCACATTATACCGCCTTTGTCAAGGGGTAAACAGCAACATTTCGCAAACATTGGATACTTCGTCGGATTTTCAATTGCAAATCCGATTTTTTTTGTAATTAATTTTAAACTCCTTAGCTTATAGCCTTTAGTTTATTATCTAAAGATTAACAGCTATAAAAAATTTTTCTATAATTATTTACATTCAACGAAAAAAATGGTATAATAAAATCAGCAGATTCTGTTTGCAAAGGATGTGAATATATATGTTTTCAAAAATTGCAAGTCTGGGGCTTTTCGGACTAAACGCATTCCCTGTGGATGTTGAAATTGACATAAGCCGCGGTCAGCCTCAGTTCGATATTGTCGGACTCCCCGACACTGTGGTTAAAGAAAGCCGTGACCGTATCCGTGCAGCATTACGTGCCTGCGATGTAAGCTTTCCCGTTGCCGCCGTTATGGTCAATCTTGCTCCTGCTGACACCAAAAAAAGCGGTTCTGTACACGATATGGCTATTTTTATGGCAATTCTCCGTGCAATGCGCATGATTAACGACGATACAGACGGCTGCGCTTTCATCGGCGAGCTTTCCCTCAACGGTGATGTCCGCAGCATAAACGGCGTTCTCCCCATGATGATTCTTGCCCGTGAACTTGGTATAAAATCCGTGTTTGTTCCATACGGCAACGCCCGTGAAGCTTCGGTCATAAAGGGTATTGACGTATATGCCGTCAAAAACGGCGAGGAGCTTATCAACCATTTCCGCAATGTAAAAAAACTTACGCCCTGTGAAAATTATATCCCTCCTGAGCCTGAATACAACGAAGTTCTTGACTTTGCCGACGTAAAGGGACAGCAGTTCGCCAAAAGAGCTCTGGAAATTGCTGCGGCAGGCGGTCATAATGCCCTGCTTATCGGCTCTCCCGGAAGCGGCAAGAGTATGCTGTCTAAACGTATGCCCTCCATACTTCCGCCCCTCACCTTTGACGAATCCCTTGAAACTACGAAAATCCATTCGATTTCGGGATTACTCTCCCCTGATTCGCCCATAATAACAAAAAGACCTTTCCGTTCTCCTCATCACACTATCTCCTCAGCAGGTCTTGCAGGAGGCGGAACTATCCCGAAACCGGGCGAAGTTTCCCTCGCTCATAACGGTCTGCTCTTTCTGGACGAAATTGCAGAGTTCAACAAGCATACCCTTGAAATACTCCGACAGCCCATAGAGGACAGATGCGTCACAATCTCCCGTGCGGCAGGTACTGTGACCTATCCCTGTACATTTATGCTCATCGGAGCTATGAATCCCTGTCCCTGCGGCTACTACGGACATCCCACGAGAAAATGTACCTGCTCTCCGAAAAAAATTATTGAGTATCAGCAGAAAATATCAGGGCCTCTCCTTGACCGTTTTGACCTGCATATTGACGTTGCACCTGCGGAATTCAAGCATCTCTCCTCAGGTAAAAAAGAGGAATCCTCCGAGGCTGTACGCAAAAGAGTCATTGCTGCAAGAGCTATGCAGCTTGAACGCTTCAAGGATACTTCAATAACCTGCAATGCTCTTATCACTGACAGTTACTTGCAGCAGTTCTGCACCATGGACAAAGAGGCTAAAGACCTTCTTGACAGAATTTTCAGAGCTTTCAGCCTGACAGGCAGAGCATACGCAAGAATCCTCAAAACTTCACGTACTATTGCCGACCTTGACGGCGCTGAAATTATCGGAAAAAACCACATAGCAGAAGCGGCACAGTACCGCACTAAAGATGACGAACAGAAAAACTGAGCAGGATTTCCTGCAAACAGAAAGGACAACAAATGAAATCCGCATTCAAAAAACTTCCCGCAAACAAGCACAGTCTTGACCTCGGACTGCTTTTTGCTGTAACATTGTGCGCCGTTCTGGGCACAATGCTAATTTTCAGCATTACCTCCAGTGAAGTCAGCCTTGACGAGGGTATCGGTGACAGCTACTGGAAAACTCAGCTTATTTCAATGATTCTGGGACTTACGGCATCAATTGTCGTATCTCACATAGACTACCGAAAACTTGTAAAGCTATGGTTTATATTCGTTCCTGTAACTCTGCTGATTGTTGCGCTTACATTCACTTCTCTGGGCTATCAGCGTGACGGTGCTGATGACCGTGGCTGGATTATGGTATTCGGAGTCAGCTTGCAGCCCTCGGAAATTATGAAAATTGCATTTATTCTCACTTTCAGCTATCACCTTTCAAAAGTTGAGGAGAATATGAACAAGCCTCTCCATATAATTCTGCTGCTTATTCATGCCGCACTGCCAATGGGTATTGTCGTTTTGCAGGGCGACTACGGTACAGCTATTGTATTCGCCGCTATTTTCGGATTCATGATGATTTCCGCAAATATTTCGTGGAAATATCTCGTTGCTGCTCCCTTTGTACTGGCGGCAGGCATTGCGGTGATGTGGTTCAACTTCCTCAGCAGCTTCCACAAGGAGCGTATTCTCATACTTTTCAAACCCGGAACAGACCCCGAAAATATTGAGTATCAGCAGGATTTAGGCATCTACGCCCTACAATCCGGCGGTGTATTCGGCAAAGGTCTTTTCGCAGGAAAAAATGAATATATCTATGTTCCCGAACTTCACAACGACTTTATTTTTGCCCATGCAGGACAGGTTTTCGGCTTTGTAGGCTGCATCGGTATAATCATTGTGCTGGCTTATGTATGCCTTAAAGTATTCGCAGACAGCCGGATTACCCGTGACCGTCTCGGCAGATTTATCTGTATGGGCGCATTTGGACTGTTTTTCACGCATTGTCTTATGAATATCGGCATGGTTCTCAAGGTTGCGCCTGTTATCGGTGTTCCGCTGCCATTTATCAGCGGCGGAGGCACTGCTATGGTAAGTATGTATATGATTATCGGACTGGTACTCAGCACTTATGCACATCGTGCGGTGAATTACAACGTTTTCTATGACGAAGATGAAGATTAAACAGCAATTTGGGCGGATATTATCCGCCCATTTTTCTGCAAAATTTCTCCTCAGCTGAAATGCTCCTTCAATTCCGATTCTGCGTCTATAATGCGCTGTTTTAGCTCCCTTGCCGTCATGCGCATTGCTCCGCTGCCAAGAATTATCAGTTGCTCCGCACCGTCTGATGTGGCAACACGTACACGATGTTTTCCCGATAACTCATGGGTAACACGCTCTATATAACTGTCAGCAGTCTCGGATTCCTTTGTATATACCACATTCACATTATGATGCCGCTCAACCTCTCGATGCTTTCCCTTTACCTTGTATGCGTCAAACACAATAATTATTTCGTATCCGCACCAGCCCTGATAATTGCTGAGTATGTTTATAAGGTCAGAACGTGCCGCTTCAAGATTACTCTCAGCAGTTTTTTTCAGTTCGTCCCATGCGAAAATTATGTTATATCCATCCACAAGAAGATAATCAGGCCCCGTATAATCAGGCAGCTTTACAGGTTTTGAATAATCCTTTTTCACCTTTGCTGACTTGAATACTTTTCTCGGCTCACGGTCAATTTTTCCGTATGTACGTTCAAAAATCTCCATAAGCTCCTCCTCGGAAGCCGCCTTCTGCGGTATATTTCTCCTCAAAGGTACAGGCGCATTTTCTTCCTCAGATTCATTGCCAAGACATCTCGGCAGATGCATATAATTCGCCGCCTCTGTCCATTTTATATTCATACCTGCGCCGTGACTGCAAAAGACAGAATCTGCCGTATTTTCCACATCTCCGTCACAGTCATAGCCTATTTCTGCTATGACATCATCGGCATTATGACATTCACGGTAGCCGCCGTTAATACAAGTTATACGTCCACGACCTCTCGTATAGCCGATAACCTCGGAGATATAATCATTCATCTCCGAAACAGGTGCAGAACCACGTATTACAGCCATTTCTCCTGTAGATTCGGGAGATGAGAAATCCGCCGACATACGCTGTAAATCTGCCAGAGCCCTACCCGTATTCTCAACAGGAATTTCCAGTTCATAGTCGTAATAAGGTTCAAGGAGGATATTCTCAACCTGCCGCAGACCGTGACGAACCGCACGATATGTCGCCTGTCGGAAATCTCCGCCCTCAGTGTGTTTCAGATGAGCTTTTCCTGCACAAATTGTAATTTTCATATCGGTTATCGGTGAGCCCGTCAGCGTTCCTACATGGGATTTTTCCTCAAGATGCGTCAGAATCAGCCTCTGCCAGTTCAGTGCAAGATCATCTTCATGAACGGCTGAATCAAAAACAAGTCCGCTTCCCCTCGGCAGCGGTTCAAGTATCAGATGCACCTCTGCATAATGGCGCAAAGGCTCATAATGCCCCATACCCTCAGCTATTTCTGCAATTGTTTCCTTGTATGCCACTGCTCCGCTGCCAAAAGTCACCTCATAACCAAATCTGTCGTATATTATACGGCTAAGGACTTCAATCTGAACTGCTCCCATAAGCTGAATATGTATCTGCCGCAGTTGCTCATTCCAGACAATGTGAAGCTGAGGATCTTCATCCTCCAGACGGCGCAGCTCCTTTAAAGCGTCAAAAACATTCTTCTCCGCAGGCAGCATGACACGATATGTCATTACAGGCTCTAAAAATGCCCTTTCGCTGTTAGGAATACAGCCTATTCCCTGTCCTGAATATGTCCGTTCTGCCCCTGTAACGGTGCAGACTTCTCCTGCATACGCAGCGTCAGCTGTGCGGAATTTTTCAGCCGAATAAAAGCGGATTGAGCTGATTTTCTCTGTCACACTCTCCCCTTCCGCCGTAGTATATTCCAGCTCTGAACGGACTTTCAGACTGCCGCCCATAATCTTCATGTGGGTAAGCCGTGTGCCTTTACTGTCATAAGAAATTTTATAGACCTTTGCCCCGAACCGGTTGGAATATTCTCCTGCCGCCGTGTATTTATCAAGAGCATCAAGAAACTCATCAATTCCCTGAATTTTCAGCGCAGAACCGAAAAAACAGGGGAAAATCCGCCGCTGTGCAATAGCCTGCACGATATTTTCAACAGGGAGATTATCAGTGTCGAGAAAAATCTCCATAAGCTCCTCATCGCAGGCAGCGGCATTTTCCGCCAGCTGGGAATCATCGGAAAAATCGGCTATTTCAGCGGACAAACGGCTTCTCAGATTATTGAGAACGTGAAGTCTGTCTGCCCCTGTTAAATCCATTTTATTTACAAAAATAAACACGGGCACTTCGTATCTTTGCAGCAGTTTCCAGAGAGTTGCTGTATGGCTTTGAACGCCGTCAGTTCCGCTTATAACAAGAACGGCATAGTCAAGAACCTGCATTGTACGCTCGGTTTCAGCTGAAAAATCAACGTGTCCCGGAGTATCAAGGAGGGTAAAACGGGTATTGCCGTGGGACATTTCTGCCTGACTTGCAAAAATTGTGATACCTCGGTCACGCTCTATTGAGTTTGTGTCAAGAAATGAATTGCCTGAATCGACTCGTCCAAGGTGACGGATTTCGCCTGTTTTGTATAGCATGGCTTCGGCAAGGGTAGTTTTTCCCGAATCCACGTGGGCGGTTATACCTAATATGATATTTTTCATAGTGTTACCTCTTAGGATAAATATTGTACATATTATATCATATTTTTTCTAATTTTTCAAGACATCGGCAAAAGCAATAGTAAAAAGGACACGGCAATCCGTGTCCTTTTAAAATCACCTTGTTATTCCTGCTCTCCAAATGTTCTTGCCGCTTTAAGCATAATAGCACATTCAAGACGCTTCTTTTCCAGCTCACAGGAAATCTTATGCGCTGAACGCACATCTCCCACATACTGATAATTATTGGCATTACATCCGCCGCTGCAATAGAACTTAGCCCAGCACTTGCGGCATTCAGGCTTTGAGTATACATGGCAGTTTGCAAAATCCGCTTTCATCTCCTGATTGAACGTGCCCTCGTCAATGTTGCCCATTTTATATTCCTCCATGCCCACAAACTGATGACATGGGTAAATATCGCCGTCGGGAGTAATTGCAACATAGTCGTTTCCGCAGCCGCATCCTCTCAGACGCTTAATAGCGCAGGGTCCCTGATCAAGGTCTATCATGAAGTGGAAGAAGTTGAATTTTCCGCCCTTCTTCTCGTTTTCAAGAATACGGTTCGCAAGGTTTTCGTATTCCTTGAATACTGCATGGAGTTCCTTTTCAGTGAGAGCATACTCGTCACCCTCGCCTACTACAGGCTCAATGGAAATCTGGTCAAAACCTGCCTCATACAGCGCAAAAACGTCATTTGAGAAATCCAGATTCTTATTGGTAAAAGTACCTCTTACGTAGTATTCCTTATCTCCTCTGCCCTCAACAAGCTTTTTATACTTGGGGAGAATCATGTCGTAGCAGCCCTGTCCGTTGGGGAGCACACGGAAATAATCGTTTATCTCCTTACGTCCGTCAATAGAAAGAACTACGTTTGACATTTCCTTATTTATAAACTCTATCTTCTCGTCATCCAGAAGCAGTCCGTTTGTTGTAATTGTAAAGCGGAATTTCTTGTTATACTCTGCCTCACGGGAACGGGCATACTCCACAATCTGCTTTACTACCTTGAAATTCATGAGAGGCTCGCCGCCGAAGAAGTCAAGCTCCAGATTTGTGCGGTCTCCGGAATTTTCAAGGAGAAAATCTATAGCGTGTTTACCTGTTTCAAGAGTCATCAGCTTACGTCCCTGACCGAAATCACCTGTAGATGCAAAGCAGTATTTGCATCTGAGCTGACAGTCGTGAGCAATATTCAGACACATTGCCTTTACAGGAGATGCTACGGAATATTTCGCATACTTCTCGTAATCGTCCTCGGAAAAGAGAATTTTCTCGTTGTAAAGCTCTACGATTTCATCATAGCAGGATTCAATATCCTCCACAGAATACACCTTTGAAAGCTTGTCCACAACCTTCTGAGGGCATTTTTCCTCGAAGGGAGGCTCTATATTATCAAGCAGGTCATACGTAAGTTCGTCAACGATATGAACTCCGCCGCTGTTAACATCAAGAACTATATTAAAACCGTTCAATTTATACTTATGTATCATACAAACACACTCCTCTAATGAAAAAAACAGGGCAGCATAACACTGCCCCTGAAGATTTTCAGAAAAAATCTCTTATCTCTCGCACTTCTGATTAGCAACAGTGCAGGATGTCTTGCAAGCAGACTGGCATGAAGCCTGGCACTTACCGCAGCCGCCATTCTGAGCAGACTCCTTGAGATTAGCCTTATTCATTGTCTTGATATGTTTCATAACAGAAACCTCCTTATAGAGAAAATTTGATTAACACTATTATACCATAATACACGGAATTTTTCAATAGTTTTTTTATGAATTTTGTATTTTTAGCATTTCAGACAATTTCTGACAAAAAAAAATGTTGAAATATGTCAGAGAGCAAATTTCGACTACTCGTCAAGCTCGATGAGCTTCTCGAAATTTTCGTCGATTTTCCCCTTTAATTCGTCTATTTCACGACATTTCTCATTCATCAGTTCATAATCGGAATAGACTTCCTCCTTTGTGATTTCCTCACTGAGAGCGTCAATTTTCGCCTGTAATTCGTCAATTTCCTTTTCAAGACGGCGCATTTCATTCTTACGTGCAGCGTCAGCGCTTCTCTGCTGTTTATTGCGGTAGGTCTTAGCCTGCTTTTCCTTTGCAGCCTCCGCAGCCTTGGCGAATTTCTCCGCATCGGCAGCTCTTTTTTCCTCCGCCTGCTCTGCACGGAGCACATCCAGATATTTCTCAAATCCGTAATTATGCTCACGGTATGAGCCGTCAGTCAATTCAATTAGACGGTCAGCTATTTTGCTGAGAAGATAACGGTCGTGGGATACGAAAATAATCGTGCCTGTATACTTCTCCAGAGCCGTTTCAATAGCCTCCTTGGAGCTTAAATCAAGGTGGTTTGTAGGCTCGTCAAGAATAAGCACATTGCCGTGTTCCTGCATCATTATGGCAAAACACAGCTTTGCACGCTCGCCGCCGCTGATAACTCCTGTTTCCTTGAAAACATTTTCACATACAAAGCGAACCTGCGCAAGAAGATTACGCACTTCCAGATCCGAAAGCGACGGATATCGGCTGTGAAGCTCCTCCATAACCGTCAGTTCACGGTTGAGATTTGTGCTTTCCTGCTCAAAATAGGATATTTTTATATTAGTATTCCAGCGGACTGTTCCCTCATGGGGATGAAGTCCCTGTATAATTTTCAGCAGAGTTGACTTGCCTATGCCGTTATCTCCGATAATGCCTATTTTCTCGCCTCTGCGCACATCAAAGCTCACGCTGTCAACGAGAGTTTTCCGATTCATTCCCTCGCCTACGGAAATATCCGTATTTTTCACCTTCAGCACATCAATGGGAGGTTCAACAGCATAAGTAAACTTGATTTTTGCGTGTTTTTCTTCGTGAAAAGGCTTCTCGATACGTTCGATTTTCTCAAGCTGTTTTCTGCGGCTCTGCGCCATTTTTGTTGTTGACGCACGGACAAGATTTCTTGCTACATAGTCCTCCATTTTTGCAATCTGCTTCTGCTGCTGTTCATATTCCTTTTCACGGCGGGCGGTATTCTCCTCACGCTGACGGACAAAGGCGGAATAATTCCCTTTGTATCGTGTAAGGATTCCCCTCTCGATTTCGCAGACAGAAGTACACAGCCTGTCCAGAAAATATCTGTCATGGCTTACTATTAGCACTGCCCCACGATAGCTGCGGAGATAATCCTCCAGCCACATAATCGTTTTGAAATCAAGGTGGTTTGTCGGCTCGTCAAGAATAAGCAGATTCGGTTCTTCAAGAAGGAGCTTTGCAATGCAAAGGCGTGTTTTCTCACCGCCGCTGAATCCGTGAACTGTACGTTTCAGCTGTTCTCCCGAAAATCCCATACCATTGAGGACAGTACGGATTTTCACATCTGTATTATATCCGTCATTTGCTTCAATCCATGAAGAAAGCTGCTGATATTCGTCAGCTGAGGAATTATCCCCCAGCTCAATTTCAAGTTCAATATCACGGAGGCGCTCAATAGCCTTATGAATCGGCTCAAAAACCTTGTTCATTTCCTCCATGACGGTATTTTCCGAGTCAAGTCCGCCCATCTGCTCCAGATAGCCTATAGTCGTTTTTGCGGCAAATGAAATAACGCCGTCTTTTTCACTGAAACGGTCAGGCTCAACCGAACCTGTCAGGATTTTCAGCAGCGTGGACTTTCCGCAGCCGTTGTTGCCAACAAGTCCGATTTTGTCGTTTTCGTCAACGATAAGTGATACGTTGCTGAGCACCTGTTTTCCGTTGTAGAATTTATTTATATTATTCAGGCTGACAAGCATAAAATCTTCCTTTACATAATTAATATTAGAGGTTCCCATTATTATGATACAGTCTGTCAAAAAATTCAAGCGAACACTTATTAAGGGGACGCTCTCTCTTACAGAGCGTCCCCTCTTTCAAAACAGTTCTACACTGTTTTAAAATTCACCCCTTGCAGAGCGCCTGAACGCTACGTGGGACTCTGTCCCACACCCTGCAAGAGACTCCGTCTCTTGACTCTGCCAAAGGGCAGTGCCCTTTGGAATCCCAACCTTGTGGACTGCTATAGTTTTCAGACTTAACATTATTATGATACCATATTTTTATTTTCCTGTCAACTGCATAAAGCCAAAAGAAAAACTCCCCGTAACGGAGAGCCTTTCAAAGGGTATTATGAAAATGGAATAAGCAATTTTTAAAAGGAGCATTTATTGCCGTTGGATTTTCAAAGACGCCGCCTAAAACATCTCACTTTCTTCCTCAGGCAACACTGCATTTCCTCCTTATGATTCAAACACGTGTCATATCCGCCTGCTGTCCGGTCTGAAATTTCTGCGTAAAACTGCTGTGCTGCATATCCGCACGAAGGTTGACGCCTAAATCACTTCTCCGCACGCATAATCTCAGTTCTGCGCTTTCAGTTTCTTTTCCGGATTACAACTGCTGTTGAGGGTGTGGCAGTTGTACAGACACAACAGATAATCCATTCCGTGTCTTTCATAAGAACTGCACATATAATTGAAATAAATTAATTTCTCTGGAAACTGCACTATAACCACAAAAATCAACTTTTTTCAACTGGTATGTATTAACTCCTTACAATACATATTATACATGATTTTAATTTATTTTACAATGAATAATAATATCCAAATAAAAAGATTATTTTTTATTACTAAAACTATTATGCATTTTTGTCTTGCAAATTGGCAAATGATATGATATAATAGTACATAGCGATAAATTTTCAGATTATCAGAAATTCCAAAATACTGCGCAAAAAGGCGGTGACTTATGAAAAAACGTCTACTTATTGGTGTCATTATAACTGAATGTCAGGTGAACTTTCAGGCAGAAATTCTGAAAGGTATTGTCTCTCAGGCTTTCAAGACAAACTGTGACATCGCAATTCTTACCCCTCTCCATAAATTTTTCGAGGATACTCCGCACAAACAGACCTCAAAGGAAATATTCAAGCTGATTCTCTCGGAACGCTTTGACGGCTTCCTCTATCACCGCAATACTTTCTTTAACGAAGATGCTCAGAATATGCTGGATAATCTTCTCATACGTTCAGGCAAACCCGTCATGCTTCTCGACAGCGATGAACACAGCATATTTGAAACTACGGCTGTTGATGACTGCTCCGCTTTTGAACAGATTACAGACCATCTCATCGACGTTCACGGCATGAAAAAAATATACTGCCTTACAGGGCCTAAAAATATCCCTGTATCAGAAGAACGTCTCCGGGGATATAAAAATTCCATGTCAAATCACGGCATACCCTGCCCTAAAAACTACTGCTTCTACGGCGATTTCTGGAAAAATGCCGCCGAAGAGCTTGCCGCCGCTATCATAAGCGGCGATGTGGAACGCCCTGAAGCTATTGTCTGCGGCAATGATATTTCCGCCATTACCCTTACAGAAGCCCTGATTAAAGGTGGTATCCGTGTACCCGATGATATAGCTGTCACAGGCTATGACGCTTCCGAGGAAGGCAGAAAACATATTCCGCAGATTACAAGCTACCGCCGCCCGAATTTTCAGCTGGGCGCTGAAGCTTTCCGCCGAATTTACCGCATGATTACAGGAAAAATCTGCCGCAGAGTCCGCAATAAAAGCGGCGATTTTCTCCCCACTGAAAGCTGCGGCTGTCCTGTTCCGCCCCATAGACTGAGTTCACGTGCTGACCGTATGCAGCAGCTTTACGAGGATGACATTCTGCACAGAGATATGCTGTTTGATATTACAAATACTTCAAATCCCGAACAATTCGCAGACCGCCTTGACAACTACACCTACTATCTGTACAAAATGAAACGGCTCAGAATATGTCTGACGGAAAAATACATTCACTGTTACAGCAGAAAGCTGAACGAACCACTGACTTTTGAGCTGAACGACAAAATGAGAATAATACTTTCAAAAAACGAAGTTCACAGACAATATGGCGATATTTCCGAATTTACAGCGTCTGATATTCTCTCTGTCTACGACGAGGAAAGAAATTACCCTGTATCTTTCTTTATCACTCCTCTGAACTATAACGAAAATTTCTTCGGATATTCCGCTGTTTCCTTCGGCAAGCTTACCATGACATTCAGCAATCTGTATATGTTCTGGATAAACTATATAAATATTGCTCTTGAACACGTGCGAATCAAGACTATTCTCAATTATACCGCTGAAAAAGCAAAATATGCCATGCTGTATGATGAATATACAGGTTTGCTCAACAGAAACGGCGTGAAAAAGGAATTCTCAAACCGCATGGAAGAAATGAAGAAAATCAACTCCGATGCAGAATTTATACGAATTCAGCTGTCAGGACTCAATGAACCCTGCTATCAGGGAGATGATGACAAATGCCATAAAATTATAGTTTCTTTTGCGGAACTTGTCCGCAGCTGCATTGGTGATGACGAAATATGCGGTTTATGGTCGCTGTATTCCTTTGCAGTAATATCTCCCCGAAATCATCGCAGCAAAGAGCTTTTTGACACACTTGCAGAAAAAGTCAAATTGTCTGTACATTCCGAAAACAACAACTGCAATATAAATTTTTCTCTCGGCGTAGATGTTCAACCCCTTTCTGACGGATTATCTCCCGGAACTTGTCTGCACCAGGCATCGCTGAACCGTATATTCACTTATACTGTTTCCGATGCGGTAGAAAATCCACAGTATGAAAAGCTTTGTCTGCTAAGAGGAAAAATCATGAAAAATCCCGAATTGCCGTGGAATGTCAATGATATAGCCTCAAATCTCTATCTCAGCAAAAGCTATCTGCAAAAAATGTACAAGCTCTATTTCGGCAAGAGCATAATTATGGATATGATTGAATTCCGCCTGATAAAGGCAAAAGGACTGCTTACTTCCTCAGATATGACCGTAACGGATATAGCAAAAGAATGTGGTTATTCATCATACAATTACTTTGTCCGACAGTTCAAGTCGGCAGAGGGCGTTTCACCAAGCGAATACAGAGAATATAAGGAGAAATAATAATGAGTAAAAAGAAAATAACAGCAATAGTAATATCAATAATTTTTATCATCAGCGGAATTATCACGCTTACTATTGGTATCATCAGAGAAAACAACAGCCGGACGGAGAATCTGCCTGTACTTGACCAGTTCAATATCTCTGAGGAGGATGTCGGAAAAGAATTCAGGGGTACTTTAGCAGCAATGCCATTTCTCACAGAACAAACAGACAAAGGCTTATTGTATCTTATGTGTTATGAATTAGACGAAAACGATGAGAACAGCGATTTTGTATTTTTAGGCTTTGAAGTGCCTGATTCCTCGGAATTAGCTTTCAATACTGCTTTAAACAAAGATGTTTTTGACGATTCGGATTTTTGCGGCACTCTGCTGAAATGCAATGCTGAACTTACTGAAAAATTCAATAAGACAATAGCAGATTACTTTCATAATGAAGTTGCTCCTGTGTATGAAAAGCTGGAAATGAACATCTCTGAAGAACAGCTGAATGAAGAAATTAAAGCAAATCAGAATGCAATTTCCCCCTATTACATAAAATTCGGAGATATACAAAATGGCAAATTATTTATAGCTGTGGGAAGCACTCTTTTAGCAGTTGGACTATTTATAGGGCTTACAGTGCTTTTCAGAAAAAAATTTCTTATTGCCTTTTTGGTAGCTGTTCTGCTTGGAATAATTATTCTGATTATCTCTATAAGCGGAAAAATAAAGGCTGCTTCTTCAATTACAAAGATAGATGACGGCTTATATAAAATGACTTGCAAATATGACTGTAAAATTGATAATTTGATTAATGCAGATATTGATACTGTTGATGAATATATAAACTGGATTATCAAGGAAAATATGTATGGTATTCCTCTTAAAGTTGACCCTGATAATTTTGCTTGTTCAGCATTCACAGCTACCTCTCCTGAGGGGCAGCAGTATTTCGGAAGAAACTATGACTACTATGATACCGACACTTTGGTTGTATATAGTGAGCCGAAAGACGGATACGCTTCTTATGGAATAGCTGACCTTGCTTTCTATGGCATAAATACAGAAAATGGTATTGATGCTGATTCTTCCCTTGCTAAGCTGTATATGCTTTCCGCACCTTATATCTGTATGGACGGAATAAATGAAAAGGGTGTGGGAATAGGTATTTTACAGCT
>JAFXAJ010000117.1 GCA_017517145.1 Ruminococcus sp. | reverse complement strand
GTCCAGTTCTCGTTGCAGGTATACAGCGGAAAGAAAGGCGAGTATGTAATTTCTGTTTTCACAGCATACGTATATTTTGTTGAAAGTTGAACTGATTTCCTCGTATAATCCTGCAAGCAAAGGGGCATTGATTTCCTTGGCAGTTTCGGTTGTATTGGGTGTAATAGTGGCTTTGGATTTTACGGTAATCTCCATATAATCGCACACATTCTTTAACAAATTCAAGGTTTTGTTTATTATGTCATCGACAGTCAATGCAGTAACTATCTGTTCATATCCAATGACAATATTTTCGGGAACATCGGGGAAATTATTTTTCAAATCTTCAAATTGCTTTTTTAGTCCGAAATGAAAATAATCGTGGTTGTATACAGCCACAGCGTCCGCCAGCGTCATAATCACAATTCCTGCTATTTTGCGGATTTGCGGCATATTATCGCTTGTTTTCAGCTGTTCGCATAATTCGCTTGCGTATTCGCATTTCTCTTGTGCTATACGCTTCACGTATTCATCATCGGAAAGATTGTTTTGTAGTTTAGTCTGCATTTCCTTAAATCGTTCTGAATCATCGGAATTTCTGCAATAAATTATCCGTGCATCTCCTATAAGTGGCAGCATACATTCCTGCAAATCAGCAATTCTTTCAACTCGTTCCCACGGTATGGGGTATAAATCATAACCAACGCCGTCAATAATAAATACCGTTGATAAATTATATGCTTGTTCTGTTTTGGGTATGAAATAGCAGTCAACATCTGATTTGCTGTTTGCCGTTCCGTTAATATACGAACCATACAGCAAAACAAGGCTTACATCATCGGCGTATTCTCTTTTTACTTTTTCAGTAATCCATTCAACTACCTTATCATTTATTTCTTTTCGGTTCATCATATTGTCAATTCGCTTCCTTTTGTTATCAATAAATTCCGATTTCGCCGATTTTAGGGATTGGTATTATATATTATACCGCCAAATCCGTGAAAAGTCAATATAAAAGGCACTTCTGATAAAAAATCAAAAGTGCCTTGTAATTACGTTTATCTGTGATATTCAGCAATTAACCGAACATTTTAGCAAATATTTCGGGGAATCCGTAACAGAGAGTACACATAATAGCTGAAGCAAGACAAAGACCAAGGAAAATTGCAGGTACAGCCTTTTTCAGCGGAATCTTACGGAGAGCTGCTATAAGTGAACCTGTCCATGCACCTGTTCCGGGCAAAGGTATGCCAACGAAAAAGAGCAGGAAGAAAAATTCACCTTTTTCCATGGTTGAACTCTTGTTCATGGCTTTATCTTCAAGATAGATTATAGTTTTTGTAAGCAGCGGTACTTTATGTTTTTTCAGGAATTCGAAAATCTTATCTATAAACAAAAGGATAAAGGGAATGGGCAGAATATTACCAAGCATACAAACCCAAATAGCCTGAACAAGTTCCATGTCAAGAACACGTGCAGCAATAATACCGCCACGAAGCTCAATGATAGGGAGAATAGATACAAGAAAAGGTATAAGCCAGTCAGGTATGCCATGTTCAGCAAGCCAAGTAGTCATTGATTCGGTAATTCCACTCATTTTTTTTATTCCTTTCGATAACAAAGATTACATTTATTATTGCATATTTCAAGACAATAGTCAAGGATTTTCAAGGAATTTTCAAAAATGTTCGATTAATAATACGAATTTTACGAATTTACTTTATTATCTTTGTTAAGAATATCCATAAATTCCTCGCCAGTTATAGTTTCTTTTTCAAGGAGGAAAGCGGCAAGCTCATGAAGCTTGTCGATATTGTCACGAAGAATCTGCAAGGCTTTCTGGTGAGATTTACGCACAATGTCGTTGACTTCCTCGTCAATTTTTGCGGAAGTCTCAGGAGAGCAGGCAAGTGCTGTATCACCGCCGAGATACTGATTCGTAACTGTTTCAAGGGCAATCATGTCGAATTTATTGCTCATACCGAAGCGTGTAACCATAGCACGGGCGATTTTTGTCGCCTGTTCAATATCGTTGGAAGCGCCGCTGGTGCAGCTGTTGAAAACAAGTTCCTCAGCAGAACGTCCGCCTGCAAAGGTAGCAATGCGAGCAAGGGCTTCTTCTTTCGTAAGAAGGAATTTTTCATCCTCGTCAACCTGCATGGTATAGCCTAAAGCGCCGCTTGTACGGGGGATAATAGTAATCTTATGTACAGGTGCGGAATCCTTTTGTTTTGCGGCAACGAGAGCATGGCCTATTTCATGGTAAGCAATAATTTCCTTTTCTTTCTGGGAAATAACAGCATTTTTGCGCTGATAGCCGGCAATAACCACTTCCACGCTTTCTTCAAGGTCAGCCTGTGAAACGAGTTTGCGGTCATTTCTGACTGCACGGAGAGCCGCCTCGTTGATAATATTTGCAAGTTCAGCGCCTGATGCGCCTGCGGTAGCACGTGCGATGGCGTTAAAGTCTATATTTTCTTCAGTCTTGATTTTCTTTGCGTGAACTTTCAGAATAGCTTCGCGGCCGTTCAGATCAGGGAGTTCGGCAGGAATACGTCTGTCAAAGCGTCCCGGACGCAGGAGAGCGGGGTCAAGGGATTCAGGGCGGTTGGTGGCAGCAAGGATTACAACGCCTTTTTTACCGTCAAAACCGTCCATTTCAGTGAGAAGTTGATTCAGGGTCTGTTCACGCTCATCATTGCTGCTGAAATTTCCGTCACGTTTTTTACCGATGGTATCAATCTCGTCAATAAAAACGATGCAGGGAGCTTTTTCGGCAGCCTGCTTGAAAAGGTCACGCACTTTAGCTGCACCCATACCTACGAACATTTCGACAAATTCAGAGCCTGAAATGGAGAAGAAGGGGACTTCTGCTTCGCCTGCAACAGCCTGTGCGAGGAGAGTCTTACCTGTACCGGGAGGACCTACAAGGAGCGCTCCTTTGGGGAGATTGGCTCCGATTTCAGCGTATTTGTCCGGATTGTGGAGGAAGTCTACGATTTCTACAAGAGCTTCCTTAGCTTCATCCTGACCTGCAACATCGGCAAAGGTTTTGCCTGTCTGAGCCTTGACGTAGATTTTAGCGTTGCTTTTGCCGAAGGACATGGCATTGCCGCCCATGCGCTTACTCATACCACGCATAAGCAGATTCCACAAGAGTATGAAAATTATAATCGGCAGAACCCAGCCAATCAGAAACTGTGCGAGAACGCTCGTTTCCTCAAAATTTTCGGTAAAAACAACATTTTTGTCTTTGTGGAGACGCTCAACAAGTTCGGGGTCATACATTCTTCCTGTGGAGTAGACCTGTTTTTTCTCATCGGTTTCCACCTTGAAGCGGATTTCAGTGTCCTCCACCTGAACGAGGGTGATGTCTCCGTCCTCAAGCTTATCAAGGAAGAAACTGTAATTGGTTTTCTCCACTTTTGGCTTGCTGACCGTAGGCAAAATCAGCATATTCAGCACAAGAGTAAGAATAATACTCGAGATGATGAATATGATAACGTGTCTTGAAAAATTATTTTCGGTTTTCATTGCATAAACTCCTTTATCATGGGTTGATAAAATTATAACATACTTTTACGAAAAATTCAACAGGAAATTTGTGATATTTATGATAATAAGGTGAAATAAAATGCTCCCGAAAAAAATCGGGAGCAAAGTAACTTCTTAACAGATAAACGAACATCAAAAAGGATTAATAGAAATAGTTACGAGTACCATCTCCGTAAAAACCAAAATATCCATGTGCGAATGATTCAGGTTCGGAGAAGTAAAGGTTAACTGCGTCTTTTACATCCTGTGTAACGTAACCGGAAAAATCTCCGAGGTAAACGTATTTGTAATAATCAGTGAACTGGTTGGGCTGAGTAAGTACGCCAAGAATAGTATTGGGGTAAAGATTACTTTCAACTCGGTTCATGATAACTTCTACTACGAGAGCCTTATCGTATGTACTGATCCAGTTGCAGCCTGCTTCGTTAGCAACAGCATTGCATAGGATTATGTATTCCTCATCAGTGATGGGGAGTGAATCCACAGATTCATCAGGAAGAACAGGAGTAACTGTTTCGATGCTCTCTGTAGGTAACTCTGTAGGAGCCTCAGTGGGGGCTTCTGTAGGAGCTTCTGTGACAGGCATAGTAACTACGGTTGTACTTGTTGTAGGAGCTTCAGTAGCAACAGTTGTAGTAGTTGCCAGAGTGGTTGTAGTGGTAGTGCTGGTTGTTGTCGTTGTTGTCTGTAAAACGTATGACAGCGTTGTTGAAGCTGTCGATGTAACTACAGGTGTATAAGCCTTGGTAGTTACGATATTTTTTATATCGTCCTTGTAATTTGGTCTTGCCATTGAGCCTTTTAAAGAAACATCGACAGAAGATGTTTTCTTAAAAGACGACAAAGCATTTTTGTCAATAGTTGTTGTCGTACCATAAGATACAGTGTATTTGCTTGTTGTGATTCTGGGTGTTGTTCTGATAGAAGTTACTGCAGCCACATTTGCCAATTCTTCGCTTTCGACATCGTAAATGTTTTTAACATCGTTATCGGGAGTAACAGACTTAACAATAGGTGATGTAGCTATAACACCAAATGTTCCGCCGAATAAACAAGTGGAAACTCCTCCGATAATAAGTGCTGCAACTTTAGCTTTTCTCATCAACTCATCCTTTCCTCGAAAAGCATTCGTTTATTTATACAGTCCGAAAGGGACAGTATAGTCAATGATGCAGGATAATAAACCGCATCAGCAACTGTGATAATACTACCACATTTGGCTGAAAATAGCAACACTTTTAGAATTTTTTCCATTTTACGACCAAAGAAAGAATGACGGTAAAAAAGTATTTTGGACACTTTTACCATAAATTTTATGAATATAATATTAACACTGAATTTGTTTTAACACAAAATGCCCGAATTTACGATGAGACGGGTTACAGAAATATTACAACAACTACAGTCTAAAAAATACAACCTGTATAATAGCATAGCTTAATTATCTGATATAAATTTTATATGGACGTATAATAGAGGACAATGCATAAAATAATATTTTAACGAATACAAATCGTATTACAAAAGGTCTATTTCTTTGTAAACGAATTGTAATAATTTGAAAGCGTTGAAAAGTCAAATAAAGGATTTTTATTGTTCAATTTTCATAAATAAGGGGAAAAGAGGAATGCTTGTGATAAAAAATGTCGAGAAAAGTAAAAAAACTGCCGTGAAAGAGACGAAACGGCAGTTAAATATTTTTATTTATTTGGCATATTTCTTGCTTTTTTCTGGAGTCTAACGTCGTCACCTTTGAATTCAAGGCAGGTAAACATGGTAATAATTCGTGAGGCAACCTTGCCGCCATAACGGTTAGAAAGAGCAGAAAAGTCAAGATTTGTGCTTATTATTGTTGCTTTTTCTTTCGCAAGACGGGAATTTATGATGTTATAAATTGCAGAGTTATAAAATTTAGATTCAAATTCCGTACCGAGGTCATCCAGAATCAGAAGGTCAGCGTCAGTAACTAAATCGAGAACCTCCGTTGATTTTTCATGGCTGAAATGCTCTTTTTCAATATCACGCAGAATATTTATGGCAGTGTCATAAATAACGCTGTATCCTTTACGGAGAACAGTATTTGCTATTGCAAGGGAGATGTGTGTTTTACCAAGACCGGTATTTCCAAAAAGGAGGATACTTTCAGACTTTAAGTTGAATTCAGAAGCGTATTTCATAGAAAAATTAAGGATTTTTTCCATATCAACACGGTCATTTCCCTGATAGAAGTCAAGGCTGAAAGTGTTGAAACTTGACAGCTTCAAAGTGGTTTTTTCGTTAAGTTTTGAAGTGTTGAGAGCTGCAAAAATACGGTTCAGACAAGTACAGATATTGCCGTTTATATAGCCTGTATCGCCACATTGACGGCAGGCATAGCGTACATCAAGGTAATCTTCGGGGTACCCGTTGGCAGTAAGAAGCTGCTTAGCGATTTGCTGAGCACCGAGATTATTCTGTTTTATCTGTTCGATTTTACGATTTACATCAGCGCCTTTTGATTCGGTAATTATGCGGATAAGTTCTTTGCCTGTATTATAAAGAGCGTCGTTTATTTCCTTGATTTCAGGGATTTTACTGTTTATTTCCTGAATTCGTATATCGTTTTCAGCAAGAGCTTTTGCACGGCGTTGCGACAGAATACTGTGTGCTTTGTCGTAAATTTCGCTGTCCATTATTTCACCGCCTTAAATATTGTTGATAAACATTTTATATTTATCCGCATTAAAACCGTCAGCTGAGGCTTCATTGCGGCGTTTTTTCTTGTATTCACTTTCGGCATTATAAACATCATCTGGAGTTTTATAGCCGTTTTCCTTCCATGACATCAAGATTTTATTGATATACTCAAAAGAAACCTTGTTAATCTGCTCAACTGTTTTTTCATAAGCCAGATGAATGAGGTCAATAGAAAAACCTGCGGAATACCATTGAGAAATAAATTTCTGCTGATTAGCAGTAGGATTCTGCCGCAGTTCAAAAATTCGCTTTATTTCGCTTATAAAAATACGGGAATTGTTTATTTTTTCCAGTTCAGAAGTAGCGGCTTCAAGGGTATTGATTTCCTTTTCAGCCCATTCCGAAGCGATTTTTTCGATATATGAAGGATTTGTTTTATTGATGTCAATGCAGTTGCTGAGAAGAATGAGAATAACTTCTTTTTTCAGACCGAGGTAATTGAACATCCAAATAAGGGAATTCTGCATTGCATGGTTTAAAGTTCCGAGGAGAGATTCAGCAATTTTGAAAAGTTCGGCAATATTCTGATCTTTAGTTACAATAGCAGAAATTTCAGATGGAGAAATCATGCTTTTTTTAGGCGGAACGTTGCTTACAGGCTGCGAATTTGGTTTAGGCTGAGGAATTTCAGCTGCTGCGGGCTGTTCAATCAAAGGCTGTATAGGAGTAGGAGCAACGGAAGTAATAAAAGAAGCGTCCTGAGAGAGGACGTTGACCTGCTGCCAGAAAAGAACGGCATCGCCTACCTGCTGAACGGAAACGCCTGTATTAGCGGAAATATCTTCAGCTGATACAGTTCTGTCGGAGTTACGGAGAAGATACAGCAAAACTTTAATTTGAGCCTCATCGGCAAGTTTAAGAAAATTATCTGCAACAATACAGGGAACACCGAACATAGTACCCCATATACCGCTGTTTGTTTTAAACTCCAAAGCAATCCCTCCATTATTTAAGTGCAATAATAATTATAACACATTTCATAAAGTTTGTCACTATGGCATTTTAGACAATGAATAATATAGATTTTTGTATATTTTGAAATAAAATAACACCGCACATCTGTACGGTGTTTTGAATCAATATGATTCTTCGTGAGTAATAATTTGTTCATAAGCTGATGTTTCATCAAGATAATTAAACAGACAATTCAGCATTGCAGAATATGCCGAACTATTAAGATGAAGTCCGTCACCGCCTGCATAATCCCAGCTCAGTGCCATGGTATTCCAGTCGCAGAGTACATCATGGGTGCTGAAATAAAGCACCTGGGGTGACTGCATATCGTTTATAACCCATTCAAGAGAACTGTTGAATTCTCTGATTCTGTCATTGGTAGTATAATAATTTCCGTCTGAAACAGGAGTTATACTTCCGACAACAATAGTTGCAGTAGGTACACTGGCGAGGATTTCCTCAGCTATCCAGCGGATATTCCATGCATAATCATCGGCAGAATATGTATAAATGTCGTTTATACCCATTGATACATAATAAATAGGGGAGTATGCGTAGGAAACAGCGTCATAAATTCCCATTGCTCCCCCTCCAAGGTCGAAGGTATAGTTATGCATATTCCACACACCAAGGGATTCAGCGGCGATATTATGCTGATAGGGGATATATCCGTAAGCATTGAAGCCATAAGCGATAGAATCACCGACAATAACAAGCCTGTCCTGATAGAAGGAACTATTGGGAGATTCACCTGCTGTTGTATAGGAGTATGACGGCTGAATATATTCAGTAGTAGTTGTTTTTTCCGTGGTTGTAGAGGTAGTAGTGGTAGATGTGGAAGTTGAAGTGGTAGTTGAGGTTGTTGTCGTTGAAGTAGTTGTGGTGGATGTTGTAGTAGTTGTTGTGGATGTAGTGGCAGACGCAGCATATCTTAACGCATTGATTTTGAATGTGTCCGAGAGTTCATTTGTCTGAGGTTTTACCATAGAATCAGCAGTAAGAAATATTAAAAATATACCGCATAGAACGGAAATAACCGGAAATACAGGGTGTCCGAAAAAATCCCTGAAAAAAGAAAATAGAATTTTTTTCATAATAATCCTTATAAAAAATTATTTTTGCTTCATCAATTAACTCTTGAAGAATTTTATGAAGCCTGAGAAGTGATATATAAATGGGGCATACCGGAATCGGTGCATAATTCGATTTATGTGAGGTGATGCCTTAATATTTTTCTGCCGATGTATGCCGCAAAAACACAAAACAGCACATCCTTGGGAAGGGGAAGCAGGCAGGAATGAATAATTATTGCCGCCTGAGCGTTTTTCAGATAAACACAGCTGATAAGCAAACAATACATCGTACCAATTGTATAAATCGGTACAAGTCCGCAGATACAGCCGATAATTAGTCGTTTACTGTCAATATTTCCGCTGCATATCCTGCCGGTGACGTAAGCTCCTACAGCCATACCTACAAGAAAGCCAAATGTAGGGTGGAGAATATATCCGATTCCTCCTCCGCCTGAAAACAGAGGAAATCCAACAAGTCCGAGGATAATATAGACTATAACGCTGACAGCACCTTTACTGCCAAGGATAACGCCAGAGAGAGTTGTAAAGAGTATCTGCAAGGTTACAGGACAGAGAGGTGTTGGAATTCTGATAAATGCTCCTACGGCAGTCAGTGCCGTGAAAAAAGAAATCAGAACAAGAGATTTTGTTTTGCCTGTCATTATTTCACAGGAGGATTTTCACGGATGTACTCGTCAAGAATATCAGCGGCAGTTTCCACAAATCTTATGCAAGGGCGTGCCTTGTAGTATTCTTCAGTTCTTTTTTCAGGAACAGGGTTTTTATTGACTTTTAGTTCCTTTAGAAGTTCTCCGCAGTTTATTGTGCCGTATTTTTCTTTGAATTTCTCAGCAAGAAGCTGAATTCTGCGGTAGTGCTCAGCTTTTTCCTCGTCATTATCATTTGAAGTGTAGCCGTAAAGAATACCTGCTGCCATAAACATACCGGAGCAAGCGCCGCAGACTTCTCTCATACGTCCCATTCCGCCGCCAAAAGAGGAGGAAAGTTTCAGGGCGGTTTCTTCATCTAATCCTGTAACATCGCAAAATGAAGCGAATACAGCCTGAGCGCAGTTGCGTCCGTCTGCAAAGTAACAGCAGGCTTTATCAGCGTGATTTTCATACATTTTCAACATCTTCTTTCTTTAAATCGGGAGTCTTACAGCAAGCGGCACAATAAACAGCAGCCGCACCATTTTGACGGAGAGTTTTTGTGATTTCCGCAAGAGTGCTGCCGGTGGTGCATACATCGTCAATGAGCAGAATTTGTTTATTACGAACAATATCGGAATTTTCAACATCAAAAGCTTTTTTCAGGTTGACAGTACGCTGACGGGCAGAAAGATTTTTCTGATTCTGTGTTAAACGTGTTTTTTTGATGCAATCTGTTGAAACGTCAATTCCGAGAATTCTTCCTACTTCACGGGCAATAAGCTCCGCCTGATTGAATCCGCGTTTTTTCCTGTCAGTATCATACATCGGAACAGGAACGATAAAATCAATATTTTCTGTTTGTATACGTTCTTTTATGGTTTCTGCAAGCGCAGAGCCGAGGGCATAAGCAGCATTGCCGCGGATTCCACGTTTCAGCAAAATAACTGCAGGGGAGATATTGCTGTCATACTCGAAAGCGGCAGTAAAAGCAGCAGCGCCTCTGACTGAATGATTCCCTTTATAAATAGTAATAGAGTCATAGCAGTTATCGCAGAATTTTTCATGAGCATGGATAACCCTGCTGCACAAAGGACAGCGAGTGGGAAAAATCAGCGCTAACAGCTTCTTTTTCAGCATATAATTCATCAGAAGTACATATAAAGCTGGCATTTAATCATGCCATTGTAGAGTTTACGGCGTTTTTTGGCTTCTGCCCCAAAGAACTGTTCAAACTGTTCGTGAGGGGAGATTATGTAACTTTGACGGTTTCCACCGTGACCGAGAACCCTGCCCATTTTTCTGTAGATGTCCTCTGCTTCACGAAGTTCAAGGAGACGTTCACCATAAGGTGGGTTACATATAACAATAGAATCTTCAGGCTGAACGAATTTTGATATATCTGCCTGTTCAATTTTAAGACGGGATTTAATGCCTGCTTTATGAGCATTATCAAGAGTTAAAGCAACGGCAGCGTCATCAATATCAAAGCCATATCCACGGAATGAAGCTGAACGGTCAACGCCATCAATAGCCCTTTTTCGTTCTTCCTGCCATATCTTAGAATTTACAGACGCCCATTTCTCCGCAGCAAATCGTCTGTTTATACCCACAGGAATACGCAGTGCCTTCATAGCGGCTTCAATAAGAATTGTGCCGCTGCCGCAGAATGGGTCACAGACAATAGATTCAGGGCGTACACGGGCAAGGTCAACGATACCTGCTGCAAGAGTTTCTTTAATAGGTGCTGCATTTGAATTGCGGCGGTAGCCACGTTTGTGCAGACCGGCACCGCTTGTGTCAAGATATATAGTTACAATATCTTTGAGGATACTGAACTGAATCTGGACAGGCGGTTCAGTTTCGCTGAACCAATTCACGCCGTATTTTGTTTTAAGGCGTTCAACAGCGGCTTTTTTTACAATTGCCTGACAATCGGGAACGCTGTGAAGTGTTGAGTTCAGTGAGTAACCCTTTACAGGAAATGCGTTATCAATGCCTATATAGCGTTCAAGCTCAATAGAACGCACACCCTGAAATAAATCCTCAAAAGTTTCGGCTCTGAACTCAATAAGCTCAATAAGTACACGTTCAGCAGTAGACAAGCAGATATTTGCCCTTGCCATTGTATTAAGGTCGCCTGTAAAGCTGATTTTTCCGTCACTTACCTTTAAGTCAGTACCGCCGATTTTAGTTATTTCGTATTTGAGAACGCTTTCCAGTCCGAAATGACATGGACAGCAAAGTCTGATTTTATCACTCATAATTATCACCTTATTATAAAAGCCTGCCCGTTCCATTTGGGCAGGCTTTATTATTTTTAGAAGTAATCTACAAAGAAGTAATTGGGATTACCACGTTTCGCCTGTACCAGCGTCACCGCC
>JAFXAJ010000116.1 GCA_017517145.1 Ruminococcus sp. | reverse complement strand
TATTCCCTGACAACAAGCATATCACAAAGGATAAGCTGATGCTTAAAGATACCGATTTTGCTGAAAAAATAGGCTTAAACAAGGAAGATATAACCGATGATTGGTTTATAGGCATACGTGCTCCCCGTCAGCTTATGCATACAAGTCAAAAGAAAATGCAGGAGCTTTACGACAAGGATTATCCTGTATTTGAAACTATTGTAGAAGATTTATCTGAATAATCTTCATTGGAGGATTTATGAGCTACAATTTTAATGTTGAAAAGACAACCGCTGAACTTATACAGTGGGTAAAGGATTATTTTGAAAAAACAGCATCTCCCGATACAAAGGCTGTAATCGGTATATCCGGCGGAAAAGACAGCTCTGTTGCCGCTGCGGTATGCGTGAAGGCGCTTGGAAAAGAAAGAGTTGTTGGTATACTCATGCCGAAAGGTGAACAGGCTGATATAGATTGCAGTCAGCTTCTTGTTGATACTCTTGGAATTGAACATTATACTATAAATATCGGAAGTACAGTTGACGCTTTCACAAAAGAATTTGAAAATAGCATGACAATGAATAGTCAGGCTGTGATAAATACTCCGCCGAGAATCAGAATGACCGTTCTCTATGCAGCGGCAGCCTGTCTGGGCGGCAGAGTTGTGAACACCTGCAATTTATCCGAGGATTGGGTAGGATATTCCACTAAGCACGGAGATGCGGCAGGAGATTTTTCTCCCTTGTCCATGCTCACAGTTACAGAGATTCTCCAGATAGGCGATTATCTTGGACTTCCTGAGAGTCTGGTTCATAAAGTACCTATTGACGGACTTTGCGGCAAGACAGACGAGGAAAATCTCGGATTTACCTATGCAGAGCTTGACAGATATATTCGTGGTCTGACAGACCTTAGTGATAAGCCTGAGCTGAAAGAGAAGATTGACCGTATGCACAGAAATAATCTTCACAAATTACAGCCAATGCCTCATTTTGAAGTAATATAAAATAACAGGGACGCAATGCGTCCCTTTTGTTTTACCAACTCTGTTCACTTACAAGTATTTCTGCACGATTCTGTATAATTGCTGCTGCTTCTTCTGCTGTACGTGCATCGGCAAAGAACACTTCAGCTTCTTCGTAAATTATGTCATTAAGTGCAGTCTGCTCACTTGGAAGAAGTGCTGTAGTATTGCGGATATATTCCTCAATATTTTCTCTTTCTTCCTGCGTCAGAGGATATACTTTCAATCCGTCGTCCTCGTAGTAGCCATTTTCTGCACCCATTGCATATACATCTGGCAATCTCATCCAGCTGTCAAGTGTAGCTTCAAAGTTTTCTTCAAGAACAGAAATATATGCATAATCTGCCTTTATATATTCCTTTATAAATTCCCATGCAGCTTCTTTATACTCACAATTGGTGGTTATAGCAAAATTATTGTAGGGCATGAATTTACTTCCCTGACCATTTGTGGAGGGATAACCAACAAGAGTAACATCTTCGTTAAACATTGCCTTGATATATGAATATCCGCCGCCTATACTGCCGCTACCTGATAATTGCAGCGGATAAATAAGGTTTTCATCTCGCTGATGGCTGTATAACTGATCAATATTGAACTGATTATATGCCTCTGATTGTTCGGGGCTGTCATAATTCTTTGCAGGTCGGTCCAGTTCCACAGGAAATCTCTTGCAGAAGTTAAGAAGCTCAATAAATTCGGGAGAATTAAAACTGCAAGTGCCGTTATTCTCGTCTACAAAATCAGTTCCTATCAAAAGAAGATGCATAATTCTGTCACGTTCAATCCATTTGTAAACGTCCTTTTCAGCATTGTCATATACAGAAATCATATCATCCATTGTCCAGTTTTCCTTATTATGGAATTTTGATTTTACAACAATGGTACTTACACTGAATGATGAGGGCAGGCAATAAAGTGCACCGTTTTCAGATTCAAGAGCTTCAAAGACATTGGGTAAAAATGCAGACTTGTTCATTTCGCTGTCATTTTCCATAAGATTATAAAAGTCGGCAAAAGCTCCTTTATTGCATAAATTGCGTATAGATTCGTAGTCAGGGGTAATTACAATATCAGGAGCATCATCAGTAAGCAGTTTCATCGTAAACTCTTTGTTAGCTTCCTCAAAAGCTTCCTCATAGTTTTCGTCCTCGTAGTCCAGATTGTATGCAGGATTTTTTAAAACATTAATACGATAATCATCGTTATTTCGGTTAAAGTCGTTTACTGCATTTGTAAGATTATAGTCGTCCCAACCAAGATTCATAAGTTCCAGAACTACTTTTTCGTTTATTTCAGACTGACGCTTTCTTGTAAGGCGTTTAAATGACGTTCCCGTTTCTTCCCAGCCGTGTAATACGAAAAAGTTATCTCCAAGCATCTGAACCATATCCTGTTGTATATCTGATGCCGACCAGTTTATGAGTTCTTCTTGTTCTCCGTCATATTTATAGCCTATCAGAGAATCAGCAGTCTGCATGCAAAATCGGTAGTCGCCATAGCCGTCTGCAATAACTGCATATTCCCCGTTTTTATTTTCAGCCGCATAAACCTCTGTACCGCAAGTGCCGTTATCAAGATTGAATTCAAGGACTGCTGTTTTTGTAATTCCGTCTATGCCTCTCGTATAATACATTAAGCATTTTCCGTCACGGTCACAGCTTAATTTAAGAGGAATATTTTCGTATTGCTGTACATCTTCAAAGTGAAATGATTCTGTCAGACTTCCGTTGTCTTTATTAATATTGAGAATATATCCGGTATTAAGTGGTAGATAAACTTCGCCGTCTTTGACGAAAAGCTGCTCGTATACATAACTATTTTCAGGACAGTATTCATTTAATTCTTCAACGTTTACTGCGTTTATAAGCGTTCCATCTGTTGAATATGTGCACAGCATATATTTTGTTTTTGACTCTAAATAATATGCATCCCAATCGAAATTTTCTTTATCATCACTATATGCGTAGGGAGCCATTCCGCCGTGCCATTCCATTCGTGCAAGGGAGTAAATTACTCCGTCATTGTATGTATAAAGTCCGTCTGTGTAGTAATAATCGTCCTGCGGTGCAGGCAGTGTAAGCTTATTATTTGATTTCAGTTCAAAATCCGTTGTATATTCCGCAAATGAAATATCAAGAGGCGATTCAGGAAACAGTAATACTCCATAGCCGTCGCTTGTTATAAACATTTCTGATGCGCCTACATGGGTTACACCTAAATCTATTGTTTCCATGCGTACAGTTGATGTCAAGGGGTCTTCTCCAACATGCAGAGTTGTATCAACCTGCTGAAGTTCTTGTATTTCTTCATTTTCAGAAGATACATTTTCGACTTTTTTGGTTTCACTGCAGCCGCATAAAGTAAAGCAAGCTGCTGTAAGAAGTAATAACATTTTCTTGAATTGCATAATTTAATCCTCCGTCAGTTTTATAAAGAATGATTTTTCGGAATATCCGCTTATGATTGCATGTGGAGTTTCATCTGTGTGATAAGTAAGAATAATTTCGCAGCTTTCACCGTCCCCAAGAGTAAAAGCATAGTTGTAATGTTCTCCAGCTTCTGAAATGGCACAGGGAGGAATAACTCTTTCTATGCCGTTTTCAGAGGTGAACGCCGCCATGAAATTATCCGCAAGAAATAGTCGTGTGCCATTGAGGGAAACGGCATTTTCACTTTTTACCTCAATTGTCACCTGATATTCGCCCTTTTCGGCAAATTCCGCCTTTTTCACATCAATTATGAGATTTCCTGATGATACCATATTGTTTGCAGAATATCGTGTTTCCGTTACCAACGGCGGTATATCTGATAATTCTTGCTGTGTTTCATCGGGTTCGATAACATTCATGTTTAACACTCCAGCCAACAACCCGCCGAAAAACATAACATAAGCAGCAGCTGTAGCAGTTTTGGAAATCCAACCGAATTTGGAATTTTTCACTGTTACTTTTTCAGCTAAATATTCATATTCGCTTAAATCCTGTTCCGATAATATATTACGCACCTTTTTCCGTAATCTTCTGTGGTCATTCTCTGAAATTCCATGATAATCCTCGCATAGCTGCACAGCAGTTTCCTCATCTAAAGTTTGCAGCAGCTTTATAATATCTTTATTTTTCATAATTTTTACCTCCACTGCTCCATTTCTTTGCGAAGACGTTTAAGCGCCCTGCCGCATCTTACTTGTGCCGTATGTGGTTTCAAACCTGTCATTTCCGCTATCTCACGCATTGTTCTGTCAAAATAATATTTCTGTATAATAATAGTTGCGTCAGGTTCTTCAAGTTCTTTGATTTTTTGCAGCAAATATTGTTGCTTAGCCTTTTTTTCCTGTATTTCCTGCATATTTTCCGTCAAAGGTTCTTCTGTCATTTCAAGAGGGACGGTATTTTTCAGTTTTTTACGCAAAGACGTTCTGTAATTCAACGCACGATTTTGTGCCGCCTTTCCTATATATGATTTCAATGCGTCGCCCTGAATGTTTTCAAATCGGCGGACAATCTCTGCAAACGTCTCTGCAAAGCAGTCCTCCACATCCTCGTGGCTGCCGCAATCCCGAAGAATACGGAAGATAATGGCGTAAATATACTGCGAATACTGCTGATACAAGGCTTCTGAGCCTTTGTTCATATCATTGCTCATAAGCAGACGCAGTTCATTATCCGTCATATCGTTCCTCCTCTCCAAAGCCCATGGTGCTTCATTATAGCAGACAATAAAATTCATAAAAAGTCACATGAAATTAAGAAGTTTTTATCGTATGGTATATTATACATTAAATAAAGTGAAAATGCAACAGGTTGAAATGTAAATTACTTTGACTTTTATGAAAAAATTTTTTCTTGACTTTTCCGCAAGAATGAGTTATAATACTATTGTATATGTGCAAACTGATAAGCTGTTTCTATGTGCTATTTCTTTATCGGTATTGCCATAACAATAATCTGGCTGTATAGTTCAGCCTGAAAGGGGAGTATGATATTTGAGATTTCAATTGGGTGATACGATTTCTGCAGATGGCGAGCTTTATCAGGTAGTCGGCAGGATTACATACAAAAATATCAATGACGGATGTCAATGGGATGAATACCGTCTGTTTGCAGAAAAAGATCGTTCAGAGCGCTGGCTTTCCGTGGATGATGTTTACAAGGAGTACTCTATCTGGGAAATGACACGTGTCTTTGATCACAACGGCTATCACTGGAGCGATCACGGAACACAGATAGTTATGTCCTGTGAGGGTAATGTAGACGTTGAACGTGGAGACCGTGCTGAATTTACGGAGTATGAGGATGAGACTGAGGAATTAATCATAGCTTCTGAAATTTGGAGCGATGGTGTAGAACATTCAAAGGGTTATTATCTTGATGACTTTGAAATCTGGCACGTGCGCAGTAATCCGACAGCCCGTGCGGCGGTCAATACAAAAAAATCGGGAAGTGTACTGACAATTGTTATTATCGCTATGCTTTTTATAGCACCGATGCTTTCAACAATTATTGGCAGTATAGAATTTACGCCGTCAATAGCAAAATACCTGAAAAAAAGTGACAATTATACCTATGTGACCTCCATTACAGGAAATGAAAAACAATCGGCAGATGTTTACCGTGCGGGAGCAGGATATACCATAGACCTTACAACAAGGGATATTATTGACGCTATAGACGGTAAGACGGAGTATGTTCAGCAGGATGATTCCGAAGAAGATGGAAGCGTTGCTATTCTGACATCAAAGGAATACTGTCTGATATACAAGTCAACAGAAGATGAAGTGCTTGTACAGGTATCAAGCAGAAAATATGCCTATACCACAGATGATGACCCTTATCACAGTACAACACATTCAAGAAGATATTACAGAGGATTCTATCATTCAAGGGGTTACTATAACGACACAGTTGATTACGGCGGAAAATACAGTTCGCCCTACAGCACGTATGATGGAGATACGATTGAGTATTCGTACGATGATGTTTATAACAACTATTCTAACAGCATCCGTCAGGCAAGTATTGATTCACGTTCATCATCGGGCGGCGGTCTGAGCGGCGGAAAGTAATTTCAGGAGGATTTATTTATGGATTTTTTAATGGATATTATGGAAGTAGCAATTTACTCATGTCTGGGCATTGCATTGATGATGTTCGGTAATTTTCTCATTGACCTTATCATTCCCTGTTCATTCCCTGAGGAGATTAAGCGTGGAAACAAGGCTGTCGGTTTTGTTTCCGCAGGTACAAACATCGGTGTTGGTGTTCTGCTCAAGGCAGCTATAGCTTCTCCTGCTGCTATTGAAACTGCAAAGGAGACACTTCTCAGCGGCTTGTTAGGAAGTATTCTGTATTTTATTGTGGGTATACTTTTCTTTATGTTAGGCTATGTTATAATCCGCATATTCAATAAGAAGTACAATCTCAACGAAGAAGTCGGCTGCGGAAATACAGCAGCAGGTATTATGGTTGCAGGTATATTTATAGGACTCGCAATTGTAATCAGCGGCGTAATTGTATGATTTGATTTTATATGAAGAATTATCGCTTATTAATGCTGACAACACTGATGATTTCAGGCTGTTCCATGGTCTACGAGCTTATCATCAGTGCTGTCAGCTCGTATCTTGTGGGAAACTCCACATTGCAGTATTCAATTACTATCGGTTTGTATATGTGTGCTCTTGGCATAGGTTCATTTCTTTCCAAATTTATCCGCAAGGATTTATTCAACTGGTTTGCCAATGTTGAAATAGGTATTGGTATCGTCGGCGGATTAAGTTCCCTGACGCTTTTCTTTGCCAATCTGCATCTGGAATCTTATGAGATAGTAATGTATCTGGAGATAATAATAATTGGTACTCTTGCAGGACTTGAAATTCCGCTTCTTACACGAATTATCGAGGAGGACAGAAAAGACCTGAGAGTTACAATTTCCTCGATATTTTCTTTTGACTATATCGGCGGATTGATTGGTTCAATTGCATTTCCTATGATTCTGCTTCCCCATCTCGGCTATTTTGCAACGGCATCTCTTGTAGGTTCGCTTAATCTTCTTGCAGCTGTACTGATTATTTTCCGTTACCGCAGCAGGCTTCGTTATGAACGTCTTTACAGATTTGTTTCAGTACTTTTGCTGCTTGGTATGATGTGCGGAATGTTGTTTGCTGAAAATACAGGAAATATGATTGAAAACGGTCTTTATCGTGATACTGTAATACTCAGTAAACAGACAGAATATCAGAAGATAGTCATGACGCGTCACAAGGATGATATGCGTCTGTATCTTGACGGAAACTGCCAGTTTTCATCTATGGATGAATACCGTTATCATGAAGCACTGGTTCATGTTCCTATGGCTTATGCAGAAAATCAGGAAAATATACTTATTCTGGGCGGTGGCGACGGACTTGCAGCGAGGGAGCTTCTGAAATATTCCGATACAAAGATAACGCTTGTTGACCTTGACAGTCAGATGACAGAGCTTTGCAGTGAACATCCGCAAATATCAGAACTGAATGAAGGTTCGATGGATAATGAACGGGTAAAAGTAGTAAATATGGACGCTTATGAATATCTTGAAAACTGTACAGAGCAATATGATGTGATAATTGTGGATCTTCCCGATCCGAATAATGAGTCGCTGAGCAAACTTTATACTAATGTTTTCTATCGTCTTTGCAAGCAGCGTCTTGCAGAAAATGGAGTGCTCAATGTTCAGTCAACAAGTCCGTATTATGCAGTTAATGCTTTCTGGTGCATAAATCATACTATCAAGAGTGAGTTCAAAGATGTTGTACCTTATCATCTGCAGGTTCCTGCATTTGGAGACTGGGGATTCAATATGGCTGGAAATGAACCCCTTGAACAAAGACATGAGCTTCCGGAGAATACAAATTATCTGGCACAGGAAAATATTTCGTCCCTGTTTATGTTTGGCAAGGATGAAATAACCGAGCAGGTATCAATCAATCAGCTGACAAAGCCTGTGCTGATTCAGTATTATAACGAGGCTGTACGAAATTGGGAATAAATTTTATCGGTGTACAACAGGATATTCTGCTGTACACCGATATTTTTTGTAAAACCCTTGACAATTCTGTAAATATATGGTATAGTATTATAAGAACACTTTATTAATTTAAAGCTTTCAAGCTTTACATGTATGAAAGGACGTGATTTTAATGAGTTCAAAAACCGCAACCTTTATAATACTTGCTCTTTACGTTGCAGCAATGATTGGAATCGGTTTTTATACCTCAAGACGCACAAAATCAGCAAGTGATTTTATGCTTGGCGGAAGAAATGTCGGTTCATGGCTGACGGCATTTTCTTACGGAACCACCTATTTTTCAGCTGTTGTATTTATCGGATATGCAGGTCAGTTCGGCTGGAGCTACGGCGTATCAGCAACATGGGTAGGAATCGGAAATGCCATAATCGGCAGCCTGATACCATTTTTCCTCATAGGAAGGCGAACCCGACTGATGACTAAGCACTTGGGTGCAACAACAATGCCCGAATATTTTGAAAAACGATTTGATTCGTCAGCATTGAAAACAGTGACATCGCTTATTGTGTTTGTGTTCTTGATTCCTTATACAGCGTCGGTATATAACGGTTTGTCCAGACTTTTTGGAATGGTATTTGACCTTGGTGAAAACGGCGGTACAATAATAATTATACTTATGGCTGTACTTTCAGCAGTATATGTAATTCTTGGCGGTTATAAAGCAACAGCTGTCAACGATTTTGTACAGGGAATTATCATGCTTGTGGGTATCTCAACAGTTGTAGCACTTACAGTTCAGAAAAAGGACGGACTTTCAGCTGCTATTGATTCTCTCAATGCCATTTCTGACAGCAGTACACCTGCCGATACACTTGGTTCACTTTTCGGTCCTGACCCCTTGAATCTTTTCGGAGTTGTACTTCTTACATCTCTCGGAACATGGGGACTTCCTCAGATGGTTCAGAAATTCTATGCTATCAAAGATGATGAGGCAATAAAGAAGGGGGCTGTTATTTCAACTTTATTTGCATTTGTTGTTGCAGGCGGTTCATATTTCATGGGCGGTTTTGTACGTCTTTACTGTACAACAGATCCCGCAGAAAGCGGAAAAGCTGTAATTGACGTAGTAAACGGCAAGCCTGTATTTGATACAATGGTACCTGCGCTTATACAGCAGGCTCTTCCGAATATGCTTATAGGTCTTGTAGTAGTGCTTGTACTTTCAGCATCACTCTCAACCCTTTCATCTCTTGTGCTTACATCAAGTTCAACGCTTACAAATGACCTTATCAAGCCGAGAGTAAAGGATTTTGATGATAAGAAACAGATGCTCTGCATACGTGTGTTTATTGCAGTATTCCTTATTATTTCCGTAATTATTGCCTGCAACAAGAATGCGTCAATTTCCACACTTATGTCTTACTCATGGGGAGCATTATCCGGCGCATTCCTTGGCCCGTTCCTCTATGGATTATTTATGAAGAAAGCATCTGTAGCGGCTGTATGTGCAAGCTTTGTAACAGGACTTGGCATAACAGTAACACACATGATATTATTCAGTATGAATATTTCAGCTTTTGATGGAATAAAGAAAGCAGTAATTGAACTTGACTGTCCGCTTAATCTTCTTTCGCCTATTAATGCAGGAGCAGCTGCAATGATCGTTTCACTTATAGTTGTACCTGTAGTGAGCAGTTTCACAAAAGCTCCCGATGAAAATGTAGTAAAGGAAGCATTTGACAGCCTCAGTAAGGAATAAGATTTTACCCGTGAGATTAAATTCTCACGGGTCAGACTGTCGAAAAAGATTCAATAAGATATTTTAAGGGGACGCTCTCTTGCAGAGCGTCCCCTTAGTCTGTAGAAAAAGATGTTTTACACATTTAGAGTGAGCTTTGAAATTATTCTGTTTCTGAAATTTTCGGAGGAATGACATCAGGGACTTCTTCATTTAAAATCACCGGTTCTGCTATAGTGATATTCTGAGGAGTTTCAGTATCTGTTTTCATCATCTGAGTCGTTTCTTCCGAAGTCATAATATCTGCAAGCTGCTTTTTGAGATAATCGTTATTGAAAATCAATTTTGCAAATTTGCTGCTGCCTGTTCTTTTTTTGAAATAGTCGTATGCTGAAACTATACCATAAGCTGCAAATCCTATCATAAGGATGAAATAGGGCAGTGAGTACTGGGATTTAGCTTCTGCCAGTATATGATAAAGCATTCCGCCGAGTATGACTACAGGAAAAGTAACGCTAAGAAAATTTCTGTTTTTCAGACAGGCGATAAGTCCTGCCATACAGGCGGCAAATATAAGCTGTGCGTAGTAATCCATATACTGTTTTACAGATTTTTCTCCTGCACCGCATACCCATTCAGCTGCAGGGCTCATGGGATAGTAATGCTGTCTGATCTTGTTGTTCCATATACTCTGATATGTTGTTTCGTTCCACTGTGACATGAATTTCTGATAGAAGAATTCCTTGCGGTACTGGGGATTATCTTTGAAATATTGAATCTGATTTCTGATGGATTCTTTTGACTTTTCAGTAGCAATTTCAGCGTCATAATTACTTTTTTCGAAAGTACGGAGAGTAAAAGTGGGGTTATACCAGCCGGGAGCGTTCATGGCTTCGTGTATACCCATGTCAAACCATGATGTAAACGGCACTGATTCACCAAGGTCCACATTTGCACGGTGTTCATAATATGTTTTCACAGCTGGATTTACTGAAACTGAAATGGCAAAAGCGGCAGATAATAAAATAGTGTCAATTACGAACTTTTTGCGTTTGAACATCATTACGAAAACAATACAGCCGATAGCAGCAAGAATAATATAGTTGTTAGTTTTAATCATTACGGATATTGCTAAAAAAATGACCATTAATATGCCGTAAATGATTTTATTTTTTTGAAGATAAAGTATCATGAACATCAGTGCAAAGACAGCAAACGTAAATCCCGGAATAATTCCATAGAGAAAAGATGAGAAAATTATTGGCTGAGCTGCAAACATAAGAAGCAGAGAAGTGATATGTCTTACTCTTGAATCTCTGAAAATTCGGCTGTTAATAATAATAATTGCGGCATAAGAAAATGCAAGGAGAAAAACGTTGATGATTTCGAGAAAAATCAGATTTTTTATTTCACCGAAAAGCTTAGCAATATTAATTATAATCTCATTGAACAGGACATAACCCAATTGATAGGAATAATTTCTGAAATATCGTTCTTCCTCAGCGAGAGGTCCATAATTACCGTTTGAAAAGCAAATTGCAGCATCTGTAACTCTGAAAGAATCCTCAGTGGGGGATAGAGCAACCGAGAAAATCCATATAGAGCCAAAAGTTATTGTCCATGCCATAACAATTGCAACTTCAGCGGCAAGTGGTATTTTTTTCATAAGCGGCAGAAGAACAAACATAGCAATAACGCATACTATAAGCCAGAACAAATTAGCAAAAACATCATCACTGTAATACACAATTGTTTCCCAGCCTTCACGGATACGAAAGAGAAGATTGTCAACAACTGCATCTTTGTTGATAATTTCGATTCCCGTTGTACCAAGCAGACTTTGAGCTGTCAGAATTCCCATAACAGCCAGCATAATGACAGTTACAAATATTCTTGCCAGCGACATGAATTTTGTATCTGGAGGTATTTTATTCAAGCTTTTTTTTGAATTTGTCATAATCTTTAATCGTTCCTTTTCTTTTTGTTATAAGGGAAACTCTAAAAAACTCCCTTACACCTGAATTTTGTGTTACGGTTTTCAAAAAAACCATAAATCAAAGTACAATATATTATACCATAAATAAATGCAGGTATCAATACAAAAATCCAAAAAGTTACAATTTATCAAAAAAATTAGGGTATCGTTAGTTGACGACACCCTTTTTAATCAATTATAGAAATTAAACTTTTTTGTTCTGAGTCTTTTCTCAAATTCCTCAACGGGGAGAGGCTTGTCAAAACAAAATCCCTGAGCCTGATAACATTCATACTCTTTAAGTATAGAAACCTGCTCAGTTGTTTCAACGCCTTCAACAAGACATTCAAGACCAAGACTCTGTGCCATAGCTATAACGTATTTGAGCATAATCATTTTCTGATCAACAGTTGAATCGTTGCGTACAGGGAGGAAGCTCTTGTCAATTTTAAGCGTATTCCACGGCAGGTCACGGATAAGATTGAGAGAAGAGTATCCTATACCAAAATCATCAATAGAAGTATTTATACCGACGTTATGCAGGGCTTTTACAACTTTTTTCAGATCGTCGAATGTAACATCAGATGTGGTTTCTGTCAGTTCAATTTCTATATATTCAAAAGGAACGTTATGACTTTGAATTATGTCCATAATTTTCTGGGAAAGTCCTTCTGCTCCGAGATGAATACGTGATATGTTTACAGATATTCTGACAGGTTCAATGCCGTTGTCGAGCCAGCGGCGAATATCACGGCACACATGGTCTAGCATATAGAAATCGAGGGTGCAGATATTACTGTTATGTTCAAGAACAGGGATAAACATTCCGGGCGGAATAAGTCTGCCGTCATGTCTCCAGCGACAGAGTGCTTCAGCACCGCTAAGAGAATATTTTCTGAGTTCGATTTTAGGCTGATAATAGACAATAAACTCCTCATTGTCGAGAGCAGCAAAGAAATTTTCTTCAACCATACGCTGATTATCAATGCGTTTTTCTACTTCTTTATTATAAATCAAAAATAGCTGGTGATTGTTTTTCTTTATAATATTCAGAGCAGTAGAGGCTCTGTCAATAATTTCAGCAGCGTTCTGACATTCTCCATTTATATTATAAAATCCTGCTCTTGCGGAAATAGTTACAAAAGGACGGTCAGGCTTTTTTGTTTCAATCTGAGTACCGTCGAGATATTCAATAACTATATTCATATTTTCGCTTTTGAAAAGAAGAATGAAATTATCGCCGCCAAGACGGCAAAGACAGCTGTTGTCTCCGGAGATTTTTTCAAGACCGATGAGAAACGTTCTCATCGCACCGGTAGCAAGTTCTCTGCCAATGAGTTTATTGATGAGGGAAAATTTCTTTAAATTGAAGCGGCAGCAGACGAATCCTTTGATTGCATTATGGGTGAGCATATCAGTTAATTTTTGCTCAAAAAATTTTATATTGTACACGCCGAGTTCATAGTCGTGAGTACAGAGATGTTCGCACAGATTCATGGTTCTTGCTCTGCTGTTATTAATGAAAAGTGCTGAAATAAAAGCGTTGATATTTTCTTTTTCGGAATCTGTCCATGGGGCAGCGTTTTTATATGGGCATACAGTGTAGACAGCTGTGCCTACATGAGTATCTTTTTCGAAAATGATTGACAAATCATTGTCAATTTCTCCTTCACTGAAATATATAGTTGAAGAAGGGGGGGAGATATTAATTTCACTTTCGGAATTTCTTACAAGAGAAGTTTCAAGATATGCAATTCTCAGGTTATTGCATATATCTTTCACAGCATTTTTAATATCCGGATGTGTTATGCTTGGAGGTATAGTTTCCATATCGCATAAAAATTTTTTTAGTGAACTAAATATTTTTTTCTCGTTGTCATTGTTCATAGTTATTTCCCCTTATATCCATCTGAGGTATTTCCAGTCTGGCGGTAAATCTGTTGTTTTCGCTCATATTGAAGCATACTGAGCCGTTAAGCTTATTGTATATGAGATTTTTAATGTTGGATGCTTCTTCATCTGAATCGGGGATGTGATAAAAAATTTTATTGAGAGTACCCACGAGATTATCTGTGTATATGGGATTGTCAATTATTATATCCATAGCGAGAGTGTGTGAATAACAGATTTCAGAGCATGAAAAATTTATTACAATTGAATCAAAATCACAGTTTTTGGAAATGGTAGAAAGGAGTACATCTATGACATAGCTGATAATACCGGGATTGCCGAGAAGTTCATCAGGAATCTCGCTGAGAAAATGTAATTCGGGGGTGATATTCATGTTGCAGAAGAAAGATTTGATATTTGTAGTTATACTGCTTGTAAGTTCATGGGAGTTATAAATAACATCTTTATCTGGAATGGAAGAAAGTTCATTGCCGGTAAATGCGGCAGCAGAACGTAATCGGTTATTTTTAAAGAGAACGTAATTCTTATAAGCCATAGTTGAGAGAAGTTTTGCGATATTGAAAACGAACTGAGCAGTATGCTGAATTTCATCCATGGATAAACGCTTCAATTCTGAAACAGCCTTTATAGCGTCCTCCTGATTGAGGCCTATATCCATAATTTTGTTTATTACATCGGATTCGTTTTCATCTGTGCAGATAATCTGCCCGCATACAAAACAGCCGATATGAAGGTCCTCCAGCATAATGGGTGCAGAAATTTCATACAATCCTGCATGACATTTATATATACAAGGTTTGTTTTCCGAATTACTTTTTACAGCACCTTTAATGGAATAGCTCATGCATTTTTCTACGTTGTCGGCGGAATTTCTGAGAAGTTTACGGCATATCCGGCTGAAATTGCTTGACTGCGTAATCTGTTTGCCCTCTGAATCGGTAATTACAGCGGAAATCCCCATATAATCTGAAAAAACGTTCTGAAGATCTTGTAATAGTCCTTTGTCGAAGAGTCTGCTCAAGGAATACTTCGGCATATTATCACCTCGTTTGAATAGCGTATAAAAGTGTTATTGTGCCACATGAAATATGCGTTTGTGCGAGTGGAAACATCACAAAAGAATCATTTTCTTATCACGCATTACACATACATTATATCATATATTGCTTTTTTTTTCAAGGAAATCATAAAATTACTTGGGAATAATTACATTTTGGTGAAAAATAAACAAATGTCCCCAATGAAATTAGATTAAAAACGCCAAATGATTATGTAATAAATGTTATATAATGTAAAACAAATATCTTAATCCGAAAATTTGTTTAGTAATTCACACTATTTTTTATTGTTAATAATGAATTTTTTTGTTTTTTCTATGGACATTTATAATAATTTATGTTATAATTATAAAATAGAACGTATCAGGAGAATATCCTGAATTAAGAGTCTGAAAAATGATTTTATCTATATTCATTATTCTAGGAAAAATACAGGTGTATAATTATGAGAATAAAATCTTTAATACTTTCAGCAATGACTATTGTTGCGATGTCTTTGTATCCTGCGATTTATTCCTCTGCCGAAGAATCCGAAGAGGAAACTGAACTGGTTGTTGAGGATACTATCATTCTGTATGAAGATTTCGATAATTACGATGTAGGAAAATGGGTAGCTTTCGGAGGCGGAAAAATATTTCTTGATAATACAGTAAGTCATTCCGGGGACCAATCACTGAAAATAACAGACCGCAGCAACTCTTATGAAGGGCCGTCTTTGTCCTGTGATAATTTACTTAGTCCCGGCGAGGCGTATATGTTCAATGGATGGGTGTATCATGAAAGTGATAATGTTGAAAAGATTTCTTGGACAGCAAAACTGAGAGATGAATTCGGAGCATCATCATTTGTTCAGCTTGCTTCAGCTGATATTGAACCGGGTACATGGACAAATTTGGCGAATTCAGTTCAAATTCCCGAAGAAGCTGTGGAGTGCATGATATATTTTGAATGTTGAAATGCATCTATTGATTTTGCAATTGATGATGTAACAATATCAGGAGCACCGCCGCATCTGGATGATAGTGTTGTGTCGGATTATAGCGAAAAGAGTTTTATGGATTTTGAACAAGATACAGAGCAATGGTCTGAAAGAGGAGAAATATTACTGGTACATACCGATGAATACAGCCATTCCGGAGATTATTCGCTATATGCGTCGAACAGGACTAAGCCATGGAACGGTGCAACAGTTCAGATTACCAATAAAATTATAAAGGGTGAAAGTTATTATTATTCCTCTTATATAATGTATAACGGAAGTGAATACAGTGATTCTCATAAATTCCGTATGGAGATACAATATACCCTTAACGGAGTAGCCAAGTATAATCTTGTATCAGAAAAACTTGTAAAAAAAGGAAAATGGACAGAACTTGAAGGGCATTTTAATGTTCCTGTTGAGGCTGAAAACGTATATCTCTATATACAAACTGAAAATGTAGAAAACGATGTGGATATTACGATTAACGATACTATGTCATATTACCTTGACAGTGTGTTGATTGCAAAGAGTGAGATTATAAATAAAGAGAAAACGATAAAAGCACTGATTATTGCAGGCATAGGAATAGCAGTAATTATTCTTTTCGGAGTGATTGTCGCTATGATTTCAAAACGAATAAAAAAGAACAGAGAAGCTATGAGAGTCCTTTCTATTGATGCTATGACAGGTGTATATAACAGAAATACATACGAAAAGCTTATTGAAAAGTATGAGAAGGATGAGAAAAAGTATAAATCATTATATTTTGCTTTGTGCGATGTGAATTTCCTGAAGTATATAAATGATAATTATGGTCATGAAACAGGTGACGAAGCAATTATCAGATGTGCTGAAATGCTGACAGAGGTTCTTGGTGAATCAGGAGATGTTTACAGAATAGGCGGAGATGAATTTGTATGTATATCTGCAGAGCCGATAAAGGAGAATATCCTCAAAGCGGCACAAGAGCAGTCAAAGATTGACAAGGGGTATCCTTTTGAGATTGCTTGCGGATTTGCTCAGTATGATAGTGAGAAATACACAGCACTCAGGGACATAATTACACAGTGCGATAAGGAAATGTATGCGCATAAGCAGGAAATAAAGGCAAGAAACAAAGAATTTTCACGTAAATAAAAACAAGGCGCTTGTTTGAGCGCCTTGTTTTTTTAATTAAACCAAGCATATAATGTATTTTAAGTAAATTTTCTCTAATCTGCCGGAATTGCTATAGATTTTTTTGGCAAAACTTTCAATAAATGTTCTGTTATTTCTAACATTTTCTATCTCAGGGTGATTACCTGAAAAAGCAGCGGAAAGTGAAATATCCATAAACTTATCGAATTCGCCGCTTTCAAAATAAATACCGCCGTAAGAAGCTTCTACAAATTCAGCAAGTTTTTTATACGGAACACCCTTGACTTCAATATTCTTATATTTCAGAAGCTTTTCACCATAACTGTATATATTCTTAGCCAGTTGAGTTGGACTGTTTACGCTGAATTTTCTGCGGCGGAGAGTTGCAACAACCTTTTGCCTGATAATAAATATCAGTATAACAGCGATAACAGTTATAACAGCATAGAAAAGATTTATCACAACATTTAGTAATACAGGATTGATTTTATTATTTCCCGGTTTATTTCCGCTGGAATCTGTTGATTCAGTTGTTGTAGTAACAGGAGTAGTCGTTGTGATTTTGTTTGTGTTTGTATTCTGCTGACTTGTTTCTGAACTTTGTTCAGTTTTGCTTGTTTCTGTCGAAATGGTTGCTGTAGTAGTTGTAGAAGTTGTTGTTGTCGTTGTAGGTGTGGTATCTATGCTGTATGCGGTATACCCCTCGGTAAATTCAAAAGGCACCCATCCGCAGCCGTCAATGTAAATTTCAGCCCATGCATGGCGGCGGTTATCCTTGACTTTTATAGTATATGTGCCGTCAGCGTTAAGGTTGCTGTCGTTAAAGTCGTTGCCGACGAGAACATATCCTGTAGCATATCTTGCCGGAATACCTGCCATTCTTGCAAGTATAACACCTGATGTAGCATAATGAGTACAATATCCCTTATTATTTTCAAGGAGAAAATAATTGACAAAATCTCTGTTTTTCGGTGTTTTACCGGGTGAAAGGGAATATTCCGCATTATCTGCAATCATATCACGGATAGACTGAAGAATACTTAGTTTATATGCAGGATCGGAGTCGGCATTATCTGTATTAAGCGAATCTATGAAATTTTCACGAATTTCCTGCATAGCTGTTGTATCAGGCAGAGTGAGATAATTTTCATAGACGAAATCACGATATTTTTCCTGAAGAAGCTGAAAAGCCACAAAATCAGGGTTTCTGACAATATCGGGATTTGATGAAGGAACAGAATTGATGTATGTAAAACTGTCGTATTCAAGTTTATTATATTTTTTGCAATAGTCGATAAGCTTATTGCGCCACTCCTCATTGTTGATATTGTTGAGATTAACAGCAGAAACATTACTGTTTCCAAAATTCGTTGAGATATGCTCTGCAACAGGATTTATAAATTTATACGAGTACTTATTGCTGTTTTTCTTTTTGGAAGAAACCGTAGCATCTCTGTCGTATAAAAGACCTCCTACATTATCAACACCATAAGGAGCAAAAGATTTATTTCCTTTGACTTCAGACTGGATTTTCATGTTGCACTCAGGCGAATAATAAGAGGAATATGGGATAACGTCTGTTGAACTGAATATGAATGGGAAATCCTGTGGATATATATCGAAATTTTTAAAGTCGTTGAAAATTTCGGATTTATAGGCTGAATCGGGAAGTGAAACCCATTCATTGTCTCTGTAGACAGAACCTGTATATTCTTTTATGTATATAGCTTCTGAAACAGGCTGGTCAATATTGAGAATTAGGTCGGTTTTGTCCTTGTATTTCATTGTTGCAACATTTCCCAGCTTATGTGTATCAAGTTTAATTTCAAATCCGAGGGCAGCGGATAAGTCGGTGATACTATCCGCAAGATTTTCTGTAGAAAAGTTATTTACAGCGTCCCGGATTTCAACACGTTTCTGTTTTAGTTCATCGCTGCGTTCATAGTTGGTTGCTTTGAGAATACCTGCTGAAACAGCGGTACACGCCATAATAAGCAGAATCAGGTATACTCCACATTTTTCGGTAACTTTCAGCCGCATTTGCCTTTTCGGGAAGAAAAGGTTTCCTTTTCGGACAAATCCGCCGTTTCCGCCGGAATATTCTCCGATGTCAATAGTGCTCATAGCAAAGGAGGCAACAAGAAATGCAACAACAAGCATAGCCCACCAGATATTTACTTCAATTCCATTGTACAGTCCTATCTCAAGTATTGAAAATGATGCAATAAGCGGCGGCAGCGGATGAGGATGATAAATAGTAAATACGTATGTTACAACAGCCAGAATCCATGCGCACAGGATAAAAAATGTAGTGACAGATTCAATTTCAAGCTTTTCATCCAGAAATTTATAGTAATTGATTTCGCTTTTAAAACTTTCTTTATATATAATGTTGTATACAAATTTATATCCAAGAGTAATGGCATTCAGTTTCTTCCAGAAAACCGCACCGAAAGCGGCAATTGAAGTCATAATCAGCCACAGCGAATATTTTCCGAAGCTGGAAAGAAGTATATATATTACTGAAAAAATGACAGAAGAAATTATCAGCGGTTTCTGCTTGTACTCAAAATCAAAAGCGGTAATGAAAACCATCATTGTTGAGATATATCCGACAAGAGCGATAAAAATTGATTCTGCACGGCGCAGATTCATATTCTTTTTTTTGACGGACATAACAATGCTGTCGCATATACGTATTCCGCTGTAATTCTGTTTTTTGTTTTTCTTCATAATGTTACACCTCGATGTCCTTGATAGATGATGTGATTTTACCCATGATGACAGGTATAACGTTAACGTCAGCATAGATGTTATTGACAGCTGAGGCTTCTTCGGCTGATTTCATAACAACTATGACATTTTTTATATCAGCATCAACATTTTCGTCAATATATCCGATAGCTTTGTTATCAGCGTCGGATGTTATGAATACAAAGGAAGAAAGGGAGAAAGTATCATGCTCTATGATATAATTCTCAGCAGGAACGCAAAGGTCAGATTTATCCAACGAGAGTATGAGGTCATGGATTGCGGCAGAGAGTGAATCAGCGTCGGTAACCTGTTTTTCGATAAAAGAGCCTGTCCTGAAATTGTAGTAGACTATTGTGTGAAGCCGTTCATTTTCGAGCATGAATTGTGAAACTGAAACAAGAGCTTCAACCATTGTGTCGAAAACAGGAAGCATAAATGCGGAAGTGTCCGTACAGCGCAGGTCAATAAACAGCGTACATGGAATATCTATAGGCAAACTGTAGTCCTTTACGATGAACTCGTCCTTTTTTGAACTGAGCTTCCAGTGTATTCTGTTCAGTTTATCGCCGGGATTATAGCCTCTGAGGTCAAATACTTCCGAAGGGTCATCGCCGGGTTTGTGTTCGGAGAATACGCAGCTTTCATCATTTGCCCTGTCTGAGTAAACCACACTGCCGTTAATTTCATGACCTTCCGGCATAACAGCCGCAGTGATACTGTTTGCTTTTTTAATGGTAAATCTGAAAAGCCGCAAGGGATCATATATACACATTTTTACGCAGCGGATATTGAGTATGCCGCAGAAACGTGAATTTATATGGAATACCACATTCTGCTCATTATGCGCCTGAACAGGCATATACAAAACAAAATTATTTTTCTGATTATTGAATACATTGGAATATTCAATGTGGGCTTCGGCTTTGCCGACAGGAAAAATACTGCGGTTAGCAATATTCATAATTACTGGAAAGCTTTCATTTTTCATGACTGTATCATTTTTTACACCCAGTTCTATCTTTATGGAGCATTTTATTATAAGCCCGACTATGAAAAGAATCACAGGTACCGCAATAACCGTTATAAGCAGTATCAGTGCAAAATCCCATAGATACATGATATAGAATATTATACAAGCGATAATGAGTATAACAAAAAATATTCTTATAAGAAGCATACAATCCCCTTATTTTTCGGATATTCCGGGAACGTGAATGCTCTTGATTATTTCGTCAATTACAGTTCCCTCGTTTACATCTGAAAGCTTCGCCTTTGAGCTGAGGATAATACGATGCTCAAAAACGTCACGGCATATATAGCTTACATCGTCAGGGATGACATAATCACGTCCCATAGCAGCAGCAATTCCCTTTGAAATCTGCATAAGAGCAAGAGTACCTCTCGGACTTACTCCAAGCTTAATCATGGGATGATTACGTGTAGCAGCAGAAAGCTGAACGATATATTCATAAACTCTGTCGTCAACATAGATAGAAGAAATATGCTCCTGAAGCTCGGTGATTATGCTTGCATTGGCAACAGGGGAGACATTTTCCAATGGTGCAGAGTTGTATTTTGCTTTTAAGATTGATACTTCGTCATCGAAATCGGGATAGCCCATACTGAGCTTGAGCATGAATCGGTCAAGCTGGGAATCCGGCAGATTATGAGTACCGGCAGAGCCTATAGGATTCTGGGTAGCAATAACGGTATAGGGTTCAGGAAGCTTGTATGTATTTCCGTCAACAGTAATACTTTTTTCCTCCATAAGCTCAAGGAGAGCCGACTGGGTTTTACTTGAAGTACGGTTGATTTCATCGGCAAGAAAAAGATTGCAGAAGGCAACACCGGGACGGAATTCAAAGCAGTTTTTCAGTTTATTGAACACGGAAAAGCCGGTAATGTCGGAAGGGAGAACATCGGGCGTAAACTGCATACGATTATGTTCGAGAGACAGTGCTTTTGAAAAAGCAAGAGCCATTGTAGTTTTTCCGACGCCGGGAATATCTTCTATAAGGATATGACCTTTGCAAAGTATGGCAAGGAGGGTTTTTATAATAATTGCGTCTTTGCCGATGACAGCCTTTTTGACTTCAGTGACAATATCATTGATTTGTTTAGCATAATACTGATTGTTCATAATGATTCTCCTAAATGTAATGGGAACCTCTAAAAACTCCCTCACGGCTTAATGAAAATCCGCTCGTGTTTCGTTTTTTAGAGAACCTCTAATGTCTGTGCGTTCGCACATATATCATTATAACATTATTTTTAATATAATGCAAGGGTAAAAGCAAAAAATCCGCAGAATTCTTATTCCGAAAAATTTAATTATATAAAGAAAGCCTCCGATTCTGTTTTGATAAAATCGGAGGCAGTAATTTATTCAGAGCATTTTTCTTCAAGCCATTTGATCATTGAATTAAAGCCTTCTTCGCTTCGTTCAAACTCCATTTCGTTTTCGATTGAAGCCTTTTCGGAGCAAAGCCTGCCATGCCATGTCATGACTTTCATAGTATCGCCGTTTTTAATTTTATAAGTGAAATTTCCGTGACTTCCTGAATAGTCGTTTCCGCTGCTGAAATAGTAATATTTTGGTATATCAAGGATTTTTGAAGCGCTTGCAGGGTTAGTCATTTTTCAGCCTCCCCTCAAAATAATCAATAGCATTTCTGAGATTGTCGTAAACACCGCTGAGCATGGGACGCAGTTCCTCGTCCGGCTGAGTCATATCGGGTATCATTATAGCATGACATCCAGCAGAATAAGCGGATTTTATTCCATTGGGAGAATCTTCAAAAGCTGCACACTCACAGGGTAAAAGACCAAGCTGTTCCGCAGCAGTAAGATATATTTCCGGATCAGGTTTACCGGTTGTGACCATATCGCCGCATATAACAGCGTCAATATAGCCGAGAACATTGATTTTTTCGAGATACATTAATGTTCTGTCACGGGGAGTTGCAGTAGCAACAGCAATTTTTACACCGTTGGATTTAAGGAAATCGAACATCTCGAAAAGCCCTGTTTTTACATCTATACCGTTAGCTTCAATATGGGCGTTTATAAGTTCAGTACGTCTTTTCCGCACATCTTCGGTAGGAAAATCCTCACCGAGAAAGCTTTTGAGCATGGGAATAGAAAATTTACGTGCAAGACTGCGGATAGCATAAACGTGTTTATCTTCCATTTTATAGCCGAAATCGGCAGCAGCTTCTTTCCAGTAGCGGAGATAGAGTTTTTCGGTATCTATCATGAGACCGTCCATATCGAAAACAGCGCCTTTGATAACAGAATCAGACATAATGCTTACCAGTTTATCATCCACGAATACATACCTTCGTACTGACGGGCAGAGCTGTTCCATGAGAAGTCGGCTTCCATTCCACGTTTAACCATGGAATCCCATTCCTTGCGGTGGTCATAGTAAACGCTCTTTGAGTAGTTGATAGCGCCCAGCATTTCATCGCCGTTGTAGTTGGAGAACGAGAAGCCTGTTCCTGTGCCGTCAAATTCGTTATAGGGAGTTACGGTATCTTTAAGACCGCCTGTTTCACGCACAATCGGAATTGTACCGTAGCGAAGTGCAATAAGCTGAGTCAGACCGCATGGCTCAAAGAGAGAAGGCATAAGCATTGCATCAGCTGCGGCATAGAGTTTATGGGCGAGCTGATCGGAGTAAAGAATATTTGCGGAAACTCTATCAGGATATTTCCACTGATAATGTCTGAACATATTCTCATACCGTGGATCGCCTGTGCCAATGATAATAAACTGGGTATTTTCATCGCAAATACGTTCAATTGCATAATTAACCAGATCAAGTCCTTTCTGGTCAGTAAGGCGTGATATAATAGCAATCATATATTTATTCTCATCTACGGTGAGACCAAGTTCAGCCTGCAATTTCTTTTTATTGACAGATTTCTGCTTTTTGAAGTTCTTTGAAGTATATTTTGCGTAAATCTGGCTGTCATCAGCAGGATTATAGACATCATAGTCAATTCCGTTGACTATACCTCTCAAAGATGCTGACCTTGCACGAAGCAGACCATCAAGCTGTTCGCCGTAGAAAGGATATTTTATTTCTTCGGCATAGGTTTCAGAAACGGTAGTGATATAGTCGGCATAAACCAGACCGCCTTTGAGCATATTAGCATCTTTTTTGAATTCAAGTTTATCAGGTGTGAACATATAGCCGGGCAGACCTGTATTGAATCTGAATGTTTCAATATCCCATACACCCTGAAATTTAAGGTTGTGAATAGTCATGATAGACTTTGTACCGCTGAAAAAAGGATTTGTTGCAAAAGTAGAGTGGAGAAATACAGGGATAAGCGAAGCCTGCCAGTCGTGACAGTGGATAATATCAGGACGGAATCCGATAACGGGCAGGATAGCAAGAGCGGCTTTGCAGAAGAAAGTAAAACGTTCAATATCCCATTTCAGGTCTGAGGAATATGGTGTATCGCATTTGAAGTAATATTCATTATCCACGAAGTAAAAGCGTATGCCGTTGTATTCATATTCCATTATGCCGACATGAACGCTTTCACTGCGCATACCGTAGTCCATATAAAAATGAGTGACGTATTTGAAATTATCTCTGAATTTCGGGGGGATGCAGGTATAGTAAGGGAGAATAACTCTTACATCGAATTCATCCTTGTTGATATAACGTGGTAAAGCTCCGCAGACATCTGCCAGACCTCCTGTTTTGATAAATGGTACACATTCTGAAGCGGCAAATAAAATGTTTTTCATAATGTCATCTCCTTGGGATAGTGTGATGTGATAGTTGTATGATTCTTGCAATATTGCTCCCAAAATTAACTCTTGAATTTTCTGTTTTGCTTGGAGAGCAAAATTCAGCGTCAGAAAACCTCACAATACGGCAGTATTATTTCGGCTTTCTTCCTTGTCTTTTGCTCCCCAAGCTTCATATAATTCTTCAAGAGTTAGTTGGTGGAGTAATGGAATCAATAAGTTATGTTATTATTATACACCAAAACAACTGATTAGTCAATAGAAAAATATTAAATTTACACAAACTTTTCTTTTATTGATTTAGGACTTTTCAAAAATAAAAAAGTATGGTATAATATAGGTATAGTTTTATTATGGTTCCTTAGATGGAATATTAATCAGAAAAAATATCACTTTTGCAGTATGAATGAGTGATAAAAAACGGAGTAGATAATTTATGGCGAACATTTCTTTTATTGACGCTAAAAAAGCGGCATTGAAGCATTATTTCAGCCGCATGAATGAAATGCAGCAGCAGGCCGTATTTACAGTGAACGGACCGGTGCTTGTTCTTGCAGGTGCAGGCAGCGGAAAAACGACGGTTATCGTAAATCGTATAGCAAATCTGATAAATTTCGGAAATGCATATTTTGACGAAACAAGAACAGGTTCTGCGGAGGATATACAGTTTCTGATAGATTATGCCGAGGGAAAAAATGATGATTTCGATACGCTTCGTGACATTACAGCAGTAAATCCCGTGAAACCATGGAATATCCTTGCTATTACCTTTACCAACAAGGCAGCAGGGGAACTGAAAGAAAGACTCCAGTCCATGCTTGGAGAGGAAGGCGCAGCAATACACGCATCAACTTTCCATTCTGCTTGTATGAGGATTCTCAGAAGCGAGATTGAAAATATAGGCTTTGGCAGAGATTTCACAATATATGATTCATCGGACAGTCAGCGCCTTATAAAAAATGTTATAGCTGAACTTGATGTGAGCGAAAAGCAGTTTGTTCCGAAAGCCGTTCTCGGTGAAATAAGCTTTGCAAAGGATAAAATGATTTCGCCTGATGAGCTTCTTGCTGAGGCAGGAATGGATTACCGCAAAAAGGTAATAGCACGTATTTACAAGGTATATATGGAGCGTCTCAGAACAGCAAATGCCCTTGATTTTGATGATATTCTCTGCAAGACCGTAGAGCTTTTTGACAGTTTTCCGGATATACTTGAAAAATACCGCAATCGTTATAAATACATAATGGTAGACGAATATCAGGATACAAACCATGTTCAGTTCCGCCTTGTATCACAGCTTTCAGCAGGCCACAAAAATCTCTGTGTTGTAGGTGATGACGACCAGAGTATCTACCGTTTCAGGGGTGCCAATATTGAGAACATTCTCGGCTTTGAGGAGCAGTTTGAAGGTGCGGCAGTAATCCGTCTTGAACAGAATTATCGTTCAACCCAGACTGTCCTTGACGCAGCAAATTCTGTAATATCAAACAATTTCGGCAGAAAAGAAAAGGCACTCTGGACAAAGGGCGACAAGGGCGACAAGATTATGTGGTACAAGGCTGCTGATGAAAACGATGAAGCAGACTTTATTGTAAGAACCATAAAAGCAGATTATGAAAAGAATGGGAAATACAGCAGAAACGCTGTCCTTTACCGTATGAATGCCCAGTCAAATATTGTTGAGCGTGCTCTTGTAAGGGCGGATATTCCATACAGAGTATACGGCGGAATGCGTTTCTATGACCGCAAGGAAATCAAGGATGTTACATCATACCTTGCATTTATAAATAATCCCAATGATATGCTGCGTTTCAGACGTATCATAGGTGAGCCAAAGCGTAATATAGGTGAATCTACAGTTAATCTTATTGATGAAATAAGCCGTGACCTGAAAATATCTCCTTATGAGGTAATGCGTGACTGCGAGCAGTATGCACCTCTTTCCAAAAAGATAACAGCACTGAAAACCGCAGCAGCTATGTTCGGTGAGCTTATAGATATGGTTGATGAAATTCCGCTGGATGAGCTTCTTGACGCAGTTCTTACAAAGACAGGTTATCTCAATTATCTTAGAAATCAGGAAAACGGCGAAAGCAAAATTGAAAATGTTGAGGAGCTTCGCACATCAATTATACGCTATATGGAGCAGTCGGATGAACCTACCCTCAGTGGATTCCTTGAAGAAACGGCATTGTTTACAGATGCAGATGAAGATGACGGCGGAAACGACAGAGTCGCACTTATGACGATTCACTCTGCAAAGGGACTTGAATTTGACAATGTATTCCTGATAGGTATGGAGGATGGAATCTTCCCCGGTTCACGTTCTCTTGACAGCGAAGAAGAAATGGAGGAGGAGCGCCGTCTTGCTTATGTGGCGATAACTCGTGCAAAGAAACAGCTTTATATAACAAGTGCAGGCAGACGAATGATATTCGGACAGACGCAGCGAAATGTAACATCAAGATTTGTCCGTGAAATGGGCATGGAGCATATTGTCAAAAAGGACAATTACACAAAAAACAAGGATGATCATGACAGCGGCGTTACGGAAGTCCAGTCACTCAGTCTCCAGCAGCAGATTGCACGTGACAAGAGACAGTCAGCAGTAAAGACTTCAACTGCAACGTATGAAGCAGGGGAGAGAGTATCCCATAAGCTTTTCGGTGAGGGTACAGTAATAACCGCAACACCTGTTTCAAACGACTATATGCTTGAAATTGCCTTTGATAAAGTTGGAACAAAGAAGATTATGGCGAATTTTGCAAAGATAACCAAGCTCAGCTAACAGGAGGAAATTATGAGAAAAACAAAGATTGTATGTACTATCGGACCGGCAACAGATGATGAGAATATCATGCGTGAGCTTATGCTCGCAGGTATGAATGTCGCACGATTCAATTTTTCACACGGCGATTATGAAACTCATGAAAAGCGTTTTCGTCAGATAGAGCGTCTCAGAAAGGAACTTGACCTTCCCGTAGCAACACTTCTTGATACAAAAGGCCCTGAGGTTCGACTGGGAAAATTTGTTGATGACAAGCCGGTTGAAATATTTGACGGTGATGTATATACACTCACAACAGAGGATGTTCCCTGTACAGCTGAAATCGGCAGTGTAAGCTTTAAAAAACTGCCGAGAGATGTAAGTATCGGAACAAAAATCCTCATAAATGACGGCGTAATTGAGCTTGTAGCAGAAAAGGTTACAAAAACTGATATAATCTGTCGTGTAGTTCATGGCGGAATTCTTTCAAATAACAAGGGAATCAACGTTCCCGGGGTTAAGCTTTCAATGCCTTATCTCAACGAGCGTGATATGGATGATCTGGAATTCGGCTCAAAAATGGGATTTGATTTCATAGCTGCAAGCTTTGTACGTACAGCGGCGGATATAAATTATCTCAGAAAATTCACACAGAGTCTTGGCTGGTTTGATGTGCGTATTATAGCTAAAATTGAGAACAGCGACGGTGTTGAGAATATAGATGAAATTCTCGAAGCAGCAGACGGAATCATGGTTGCAAGAGGTGATATGGGTGTAGAAATTCCCTTTGAGCAGATTCCTGCAATTCAAAAAACACTTATCAAGAAGGGCTATCATGCAGGTAAGCAGGTTGTTACAGCGACACAGATGCTTGAGTCGATGATAACAAATCCCCGTCCCACACGTGCGGAAATAACAGACGTAGCAAATGCTATTTATGACGGAACAAGTGCAATAATGCTTTCTGGCGAAACAGCAGCAGGAGCATATCCTGTTGAAGCCGTAAAGACAATGGCTCTTATTGCAGAAAATACTGAAAATCACATAGATTATAAAGGACGTTTTGCAGAACGTCGTTCAAATCCTGAAGGAAACATTGCGGAAGCAATTGCTCACGCTACAGTAACTACAGCCCATGACCTTGACGCAAGAGCAATAATAACAGTATCTCTTGGGGGACAGACAGCAAGACTTATTTCAAAATATCGTCCATGCTGTCCGATTATCAGCTGTACAATGAGTGAAGTTGTATGCAGACAGATGAACATGAGCTGGGGCGTTATACCTTATATTATAGATGAAAAGAACAGTACCGATGAATTATTTGCAGCAGCAGTGGAAGCTGCGGAGGAGCATCGTCTGGTAGAGGACGGCGATCTTGTGGCAATTACTGCCGGTGTACCTCTTGGCGTATCAGGAACTACAAATCTTATGAAGGTTGAAAGAATAGGAAATAACAGATAATAAAAAAGGCGCTCCATTCACGGAGCGCCTTTTGAATTTGGAACAATTAAGTATAAAAATTATAGTGATAATATTATTATAATTGCTACAATTACTTCTATGAAATATGTGATGTAATCGAACACTTTCCAAGCGTTCCATTTTTTTGTAATTAGATCTTTAATAAACCAGATTGGTGTAAGTACTAATCCAAGAATTTCTTCTGCAATATGTGCAAATATAATTACAAGCAACTTATCGGAGTTAAAGGTTAGACCTTCACCGTTATCATATTTTTTTGTTAGAATTGCTCCTATCAATGCGATAGCAATAAACAAAATAAATGCACAGAATATATATAATATGTTACCTTTTTTTAATACAAATAATATTATTGTGGTGATAAGTGTGTAAAGTGATATTTCATGAAGCTTTCCTACAAATGACATAAGTATACCTCGCCCTTGTTTGAATGTAAAAATAACTGATTATAGATGCTGAAGGTTTTTTATTTTTTCTTAGTCGTTTTTGTTTCAACAAGTGTTCCATTCGGATATTGTGTTACGGAGTACTTGCTTTTACCATTATCTTTACTTGCTTTTAATACTTTACGATTTGTGTCAGTAACTCTTGCTTCGACCTTGTCTCCAGGAGTTTGCAAAAATTCCGAACCACTATAAATAAATTAAATAATCCCATACTACAATTCCTTTCTTAAAATAAAAAAATCTTTATAAAGAATAACTATTCTATAATCATTATAACATTTTATGCATAAAAATACAAGTATATCTTTATGAATAAGAATAATTTTGTTAAAAAAGCTGAATCAAATGATTTGTTTTAGTATAATATTAACAATAAGAATGAAAGTGTAAATATATGCTTAGCAATATAAACAAAAAGCTGTACGGATTAATTCCGCACAGCTTTTTGTTATTCTTCGGTGTTTTCTGTTATGGCTTCATTTTCAGAATTATCTTCAACAGGAGGCTGAATCGGAACGGCAGGCATTTTTACTTTTCTGCGTTTATTTGCAGCTTTTACGATAGCAACAATAATTCCTGTGAACAGTCCGATAACAAGGAGATGAGGGAACAGATAAATGAAAATGAAAAGGAGCGTTTCCATTACAGAGAGGAATCCGGAAACTGATTCCTTGACGGTTTTTTTGAAGCGCTGACCGAATGTATCAGTTTTTACAATTTCGGGTTCTTCGACATATTCTTTTACCTCGTTTATTGTAATGTGAACATAGGAATAAGCAACATCGGTCTGAATTTTATTCATGCGGGTCATGATTCTGGAAATTTCAATCTGAATATCTGTCAGTTCCTTTTCAATGGCGATAGCAGTTGAATCATCAAGAGTTGCAAGCATTTCAATATATCGTGCTTCTTTTGCTTTGTATATTTCAAGAGTAGTGGAAAGGTCATAGTATTCAGTGCTGAGATTATCTACAGAAGCTTCTTTTTTTCTGAGGTCGCCGAGATTTGAAGCGTAGTCACAGAATTCATCATAATCCTCGCTGGGAACACGGATGGTAGCGTTATAGGTTTTCCAACTTTCTTCATTCTCGTAGAGCCAGCGGCTGGCAGAGCCACCGTCGTTGTAGTTTTCGTTTTCAACGAAAGCGCCGTAGGTGTCAAGGCTGTTTCTGAAATTATCTATGGCGGTATCGAAATCAAGCACGTCAACGATGAGATTGCAGGAGTAAACGAGCATTTCCTTGCGGATAATCTCGTCTGAAGTGTTGACTTCCTTTTCTGAATCGGCTGGAGAATTGATGTTTTCGGGATCAATTTCCTCTGACGGCATATCTTCGGCATATTCGTAATTGGTATCATAGGATGAACGGTCAGAAACCGCTGCTTCGTTTTTGGTTGTTCCCGAACCGCAGGCTGTGAGAAGCATCGAGCTGAGAATAATTGGTATAAATAATTTTCTTTTGTTTAACATGAATATTCCTCCTTCTGGGGTGGTTTTCTTTGAGTATATATTAACATAAATGATATTGAAAGTCAATATAAAATGTGAGATAGTGATGAAAATGTAAATATATTGTAATTTGATGGGAAAGATAGTTACAAATTGATTATATTGTTTATCGTGAAGTTTACAAAATCTGCCATACGGTAAATCGAGATTCCATAAGGTGCTGTCTTGGAATCCCGATTTATTTCTTATGAAGTTTTCTTATATAATTTTAGTAGACCATTCTTCAATATTCCATACTGTATCAACAATATCCATATAGAAATCCGGTTCATGGCTTACAATAAGCACAGTTCCTTTGTAGTCATTTATAGCTTTTTTCAGGGATTCCTTAGCGTCAACATCGAGGTGATTTGTAGGCTCGTCGAGGACGAGAAGATTTACTTCCCTGAGCATTATTCTGCAAAGTCTTACTTTGGCATTTTCTCCGCCTGAGAGTACACGCATCTGAGAAGTAATATGCTCCGTAGTAAGACCGCACTGAGCGAGAGCTGCACGGACTTCCGCATTAGTCATAGAGGGGTATTCGTTCCATATTACTTCAAGGGATGTTTTATCTGTGCTTTCCTCCTCCTGTTCAAAGTATCCGTATTCCACAAACTGGTCATGCTCAACAGTACCTGAGAGTGTGGGAATAAGTTTGAGGAGAGATTTCAGCAGAGTTGATTTACCGATTCCGTTAACGCCACGGATAGCGATTTTCTGTCCATTTTCAACCTGAATTGAAATAGGCTTTGTGAGCGGCTCATCATATCCGAGAACAATATCCTTGCAGTCAATAACCACACGACCGGGGGTACGTGCTTTTTTAAATGAAAAAACAGGCTTTGGCTTTTCACGCATAAGAGTTATCTTATCCATTTTATCAAGCTTTTTCTGTCTGGATTTCGCCATATTTGTAGTAGCAACCCTTGCTTTGTTTCTGGCGATAAAGTCCTCGAGGTCAGCGATTTCCTTCTGCTGTTTTTCATAAGCCTGCTCAATCTGTCGTTTTTTAAGCTCATACATACGTACAAAGTTATCATAATCACCTGTATAGCGTGTCATAACGGCATTTTCCACATGATATACTACATTTATAACGCTGTTCATAAAAGGAACGTCATGGGAAACAAGAATAAAGGCATTTTCATAATTCTGGAGGAAATTTGTCAGCCATGCGATGTGGTTTTCATCAAGGAAATTTGTCGGTTCATCGAGAATGAGAATCATGGGATTTTCAAGAAGTACCTTAGCGAGAAGCACTTTCGCTCTCTGACCGCCTGAAAGTTCTGAAACATCCCTGTCAAGACCGATTTCGTTAAGACCGAGACCGTTGGCATATTCAGAAATTTTTGCGTCAATGATATAGTAACCGCTGTAGTCGAGGATGCTCTGTATTTCACCGACTTCCTCCATAAGCTCATTCATTTCGTCCTCTGAACAGTCAGCCATTTTGTCATACATGGACATCATTTCGGCTTCAAGTTCTGAAAGATGATTAAATGCTTCACGGAGAACGTCACGTATGGTCTTGCCTTTTTCAAGGGTGCTGTACTGGTCGAGATAACCTGTGGTTATATGTCTGCACCATTCGATTTTTCCTTCATCAGGCATAAGTTTACCCATAATGATATTGAGGAAGGTGGATTTTCCCTCACCGTTTGCACCGACAAGACCAACGTGTTCGCCTTTGAGGAGGCGGAATGAAGCGTCGTTCAGAATCTGGCGTGCACCAAAGCCGTGGGTTACGTGTTCAACATTAAGAATACTCATTTTATCTGCTCCTAAAAATATATTGCTCCCTCAATTAACTCTTGAATTTTCTATTTTGCATGGAGAGCAAAATTCTGTGTCAGAAAGCCTCACAATACGGCAGTATTCTTTCGGCTTTCTTCCTTGACTTTTGCTCCCCAAGCTTCATATAATTCTTCAAGAGTTAGTTGGTGGAGCAATATCAGATATATTATATCATGTAATTGGAAAAAAAGCAAGTATTACGCAGTGTATATTATTTGCAAACGTCTACTAATACTTCAATTTTTATCAAAAACTCCTCGATAATATGTATAAAATGCACAAAAGAAAGATTGCATATTTAAGTAATATATGAATAGAAAAAACTATAAAAAAATGGTATAATATATATATAATTAAATTATGTCTATGATTTATTAAGGAGGGGCGTTATGAAAAATTTAAAGTATTATCTTCAGAGAACAATTATTTTGTTGTTGGTATTTCCTTTGATTACTGCGTCCTTTTACACTTTCAGCGGAAAAGCAGTTAAGGAATATAAAGCGCTTATTGATAACGGCTTTGAATCCGGAGAATTTGAGGGATGGACTTCCTTTGGCAATAGGTCAGAAATAGCAATTACAAGTGAAAAATCATACAGTGGATTTTCTTCCGTTTGTACCCTGAATCGTCAGGAAACATGGAGCGGTCCTGCACTTAATATTACGGATACAGTATTTCCGGGGGAAGAATACCTTTTCAGAGCTTATGTCATAAGTAAAAGTGCAAAGGCTATAGATGTTATGATGACCCTTAAAACTGTTGACGAAGCAGGGAATGAATCCTATGTAAATATGGTTTCGCTGACAGTTGGCAATGATAAATGGATGCTTTTTGAAAGCACTGCACAGATACCTGAAAATGCAGAAGATGTCAGCTTTTATTTTGAGACGGTCAGTGGTCTTGAGGATTTTTGTATTGATAATGTGGCAGTTTATGGTTATGGTGAAAAAATAGAAGTTGTCTATGAGGAAAATGAGTCAAGACTTGACTTTGATTTTGAAGATGGCTTTGAAGGCTGGATTCCCCGTGGTGTAGTTGAAATGAGTGTTACAGACGATTTCAGTTATTCCGGCGACCATTCTCTTTATGTATCAGGCAAGACGGAGAACTGGAATGCTCCTATGGTAAGAATAGGAAATGTAGAACCATATACAAATTATACGTATTCAGCCTATGTAATGTTTATGGATAAAAATAAGGAATCCAATCGCTTGTTTTCGATTATGCTGCAGTATAACCTTGATGGTGAAGAAATATATGCTCCGCTGAAAACAAAAGAAATTCAGAACGGTACATGGTCTAAAATATCCGGGAATTATATTCTTCCTGAAAGTGCTACTGATGTTTATTTCTATGTTCGTTCAGATGAAAATGAGGATAGTATGGATTTTGTTCCGTATTGTGTAGATAATGTATCAATTGTTGACAGTACTGCTGAAATAGCCCAAAAAAATCGAAGGCTGATAATAATGAGTATTGCAGCTGCAGCGATTTTAGTAAGTTTAGCTTTTCTTATAAAATATATTATCAAAAAGAACAGAGAAACAAAAAAAGCTCTTATGACCGCTTGTATTGACTCGATGACAGGTGCATATAATCGCAATACTTATGAAGAAGATATAGCTGAACTTGAAAAAAATATTGAACGCTGCAAGAAGATTTATCTCACAGCTTGTGATGTTAACTTCCTAAAGTATATCAATGACAATTATGGTCATGACAGCGGCGACAAAGCAATTATACGCTGTGCGTTTGTTCTTCGCAGAGTGGTAGGAAAAAAAGGCAGAGTATATCGTGTGGGCGGAGATGAATTTATGTGCATAACTGATAATGATTTTACAGATGCAATGACTGTGGAATTCGCAAGAGAAGCTCTCGATTATAAAGGTTACCCCTTTTCTGCGGCAGTTGGTACAGCACATTATGACCCGAAGATTGACCTTGGCGGAGCTGACATAAAAGCCTTGGTTGCCCGCAGTGATAAGGCGATGTATGAGCATAAAGTTATAATAAAAAAGGAAGTGGATTTCATATAATCTGAATTATCAAATAAAACAAACCGGCTTCGAGCGAATCTCGAAGCCGGTTTGCTATTTTATGGGGAGAAAATTAACAGCTTAATTATTCTCTTACGGGAAGCTGAGATGCACTGTAGATCTTAGCGTCAACCTTCTGAATTACGAGAGCATCAGAAGCAAGAACACCGTCACCGTTGTTGCAAACGTCAGCATTGAGCAGACCCTGTGCAGTGAGGGGGAATGTATCAGCCTTGCCGAGGAACTGGAGAATTGCAGTAGCATCAGCGATTGTTACAATACCGTCACAGTTAGCGTCGCCGTAAAGAGTAACCTGTCCCTGAGGAGCCTGTGTAGGAGCCTGTGTAGGAGCCTGTGTAGGAGCCTGTGTAGGTGCCTGTGTAGGTGCCTCAGTTGGTGGCTGTGTTGTGGGCTGTTCAGATGCAGCAGCTGCAAATACAGTGTAGTTTACAACGTTGCCTGTCATATTGTTGTTACCAAGAGTAATCTTATCGCCCTTATTAACTGTTCTTACATATACGGAGAACTTAACTTCATTGCTTGTTTCAGCAGTCATGTCAGTCTTCTTCCAGCTGCCCATCCATGAAGGAACATTGTTTTCATCTTCAACTCTTGTATCGAGGAAGATATAAACGTCTGTCTTTTCACCTGCAGTGAATTCAGCAAGGTCACCCTTAGCATTCTTGGAATCGCAAGCTGTGAGGAGTGACTCAGCACCGTTGAGCTGTGCGGGGAACTTAGTATATGTATAGTCTCTGTCGCCAAATACGAGTCCGCCCTGTGAAGCTGTTGTAAGCTTCCAATCAGCAGCATTATCAGCATCCTTAACGCTTATATTAGTGATGTATTTACCCTGCTGAACAGGAGGATTTGTGGGTGCCTGTGTTGGAGCCTGTGTAGGTGCCTGTGTGGGCGCCTCAGTAGGCTGCTCAACGGGTGGATTTGTAGAAGGCTGAGAAGGAGCTGTTGAAGAACCCTTGATTGTTACAGCAGGTCTCTCAGGAAGCTTCTCATCAGAACCGAGATAGAAGCTGGGGTGTGCAGGCTGGTTGTAGCAGTTCTGCTCGCCGGCTACCTGACCACGATACTGAGGATCGTGCATAAGAGTTGTAATACGAGCGTTTGTAGTATGCTTTGTGTTATAAATTCTGAGGTATTTGCTGTCTGTTGTTCTTACAACAAGTTCTTCACGCCAGTCACCCATAATATCAGCAGCAAGACCGGGGTTATTCTTTGAACCGTTGTTAGCAGAACATCCGTCAGCTGTCAGAAGTCTGTTAAGCTTGCCACCATCTGTAAAGTCGTCAATCTTTGTACCATCGAGAATTTCACGCTCGAGGTCGCCGTCCCAGTAAATCATGAAGTTCTGAGCAGGCTTAGTTGTGGAAATTGTCTTACCTGTGCCGTCGAAAATATCATTACCTGTAGCGCCCCAGAATTCAGCACCGGGATTCTTGGAATAGATATTACCGCAGCAAGCACGGCCTGTATCCTTTGTGTGGTTCTTGTGGAAGATATTCTTACCTGTTTTAGCGTCTATAAGAGATACGCCCCAAGGCTTTTCTTCGTGGCACATCCAAAGTTCAAGACCATTTCTGTTGGGGAGGAAATCACCGAGATGCATAGCGTCACCGTGTCCCTGTCCGTTACACCAGAGAAGCTTTCCGTTGTCGTCAATACAAGTTGAACCTAAGCAAAGTTCCTGCTTGCCGTCACCGTCAACATCGGCAGGCATACAGTTGTGGTTACCGTTGTGGTAGCCCTTCTTAGCGTCATTGCCTGAGTCGTACTTCCAACGCTCAACGAGCTTCTTGTTAACAACATCATAAGCAACAACTGTCATTCTTGTGTAGTAACCTCTGTTTGAAACAGCGGAAGGTTTCTGACCGTCAAGGTATACAACAGCACCATTGAAACGGTCAACACGGTTACCATAGTTATCGCCCCAATCGCTTACCTTGCCTCTGGGGAAAGCATATTCAACAGTATCAAGTGCCTTACCTGTAGCACCCTCAAAGAGTGTGTAATACTCAGGACCGCTGAGGACGTAACCCTTGTTGTTGCGGTAATTCTTGGAACCGTCACCGATAACCTTGCCGGTACCGTCCTTTGTGCCGTCAGCTGTCTTACAAGTCATTTCAGCCTTACCGTCGCAGTCAAAGTCAGCAACGAGGAACTGAGTGTAGTGAGCACCTGCACGGATGTTTCTTCCAAGGTCAACTCTCCAGAGCTGTTTTCCGGAAAGTGTATAGCAGTCGATGTAAACATTTCCTGTATCACCGTCCTGTGAGTTATCCTTCTGGTTTGAAGGATCCCACTTAACGAAGATTTCGTATGTACCGTCGCCGTCAACGTCACCAACAGAACAGTCGTTAGCACTGTATGTGCATCCTGAACCCTTAGGGATGTTGAGGGGGATATCGAAGTAATCCTTGTTTGAAGTGAGGCTGCAGTTTTCAGATGTTACAACCTTTCCGCCTGAAAGATAGTCAACTCTGTACTTTGCACTGCTGCTGCCGCCCTTATCGAGGTAGCAGGTAGCCTGACCGGATTTACTTGTGTAGATAAGCTCGTTGCCGCGATAGAGCTTGTACTCAGCATCGTCAGCATCGTTAGCAAGGAATCTCCAGCTTACGAGCATACCGTTTCCTGTGTTGATAGCGGAAATACCTCTGTTAAGGTTTTCCATGATGTTCTTGCCTGTACCGTACTTAGCAGAAGCAGTCAGAGACTGTGAAGCAGCAGGGATTACCAGGCTTGTTGCAGCTGTCAGAACAGACATAGCTGCAGCGGCTGTGCGCTTAAATTTGTTTTTCATTTTAAAAACCTCCCAAAATAAAAATTGATATAATTCCTTAGCGTTTCGTTCATGTTTTCTGTATATATTATACATTTTTTGTTCATAAATTGCAATGATGTTTTTGTACTTTTTTATGATATATTTTATCATTTTTTTGTTGACAAACACAGGAAATTAAGTTATAATTAAAGTAACACAGAGAAAAAAGGGGATTCGGAGCTCGTTTAAATAACATATTCATTAAAAGGAGGCAATTATGTATATTTCATTAGCAGGTTATCACTGGAAGCATGACTCTGATTTTTGCGTTGAAAGAAAAGATGGCTATTACGGGATGCAGCTTTTGCTGATAC
>JAFXAJ010000115.1 GCA_017517145.1 Ruminococcus sp. | reverse complement strand
GTAGTTGTTGTGGTAGTTGTTGTGGTAGTTGTTGTGGTAGTTGTTGTGGTAGTTGTTGTGGTAGTTGTTGTGGTAGTTGTTGTGGTAGTTGTTGTGGATGTTGTTGTGGTGGTAGTAGTTGTTGTTGTAGTTGTGGATGTTGTTGTGGTGGTAGTAGTTGTTGTTGTAGTTGTGGATGTTGTTGTGGTGGTAGTAGTGGTGGTTGTTGATGTAGTTGTTGTTGTGGATTCTTCTGTAGTTGTGGTGGTGGTTGTTGTTGTAGTTGTTACGGGAATAATCTCATCAACCATATCAATTGATGTTACTTCCTTGCCGTCTACTGTTACTACGCCATCCTTTACAACAAATGTTATATCTGTTGCCTTTAAGTAGCCTGTAGGTGCAGCTTCTTCATGAAGCGTATATGTACCGTTTTCAACAGTTACTATTGTTGCTTCTGTTCCGCTGATCCATACGAGGTTTTCACCAACGCCGTTGATAAGCTCTGCACCTTCGCCAACCTTAATTGCGCCCTGCTCAAATTCAATTGCATTGCCGTTCTCATCTACTCCGCTGAGTGTCAGTGTTGCTCCTGCAACCTCTGTTCCGCCTACATCTACCTTATTGATGTTTACAACATAAGTTGTTGTAGTTGTGGTTGTAGTTTCTTCTGTTGTGGTAGTAGTGGTTGTTGATGTAGTTGTTGATGTTGTGGTTGTAGTTGTTGTGGTTGTTGTCGAAACTGTAGTGTTATCACGCATTACAATGCCTGTTACAGTTGTTCCTTCAGCTATCACATTTTCACCTTCTGCATAATTTTCCTTATCAGCATCAGACATTGTAATTGCTGTTACCACACCATTTTTAACTACAAATCCGATATTCTCAGCTTTCTGATGGGTTGCATTATTCTCCTTGTCCTGAGGTGTTCTGAACTCAATAAGAGTATACTTTCCGTCAGGAAGTTTTGAAATTACTGCATCGCTTTCAGCAACTGATTCGAATTCAATATACGACTTTTCAACATTTTCGCCGTCTATTTCATCACCGGATTTTACTGAAACAAATCCCTTTGCCTCAACTATTTCGCCCTTCTTGTCCTTCTGTGTTACCTTTACTTCGTCAAGAGTTGCATTTTTGTCGTTTGCTTCTTCAAGAACAACTCTGAGAATTGCTCCCGGAAGTTCATCTGTCTTTGTAATTTCCTTCTTAGAGATATGAATTTCAGAAGGTTTATCTTCCATAACAACAATCTTTTTGTCAACCTTATTGTAAATTGTATTACCGTTCTGATCTTCGCCTACCTCAACCCATACTTCACCATTAGCCTTAATTTCAAACTTTATGGTTTCTGCTATTTCATAGCCGTCAGGAGCTGTAATCTCTTTGAGTGTGTACATTCCTGCAGGGAGCATTGAAAGCTCAGTAGGATTATTGCCTGATACAAAGCTGATTTCATTTTTCTTTTCAATATCCGCAAATGTAAACTCCTTATCGCTCTGCTTAGCTGTTACCTTTGAAAGGTCAGTCTTTTCATCAAAAGCTGTAATAACAAGTTTTGCACCGGGAAGCTCTGTACCTGCGCCAAGTTCCTTCTTGCTGATAGTAACCTTTGTCATTTCGTCCTTAACAACGATTCTATCGCCATTTTCGGAAATCTCAACTTCACCTGTTGTTTCTGATTTAACTTCTTCTACCTTACCGTCCTTGACTGTGAAGGTGAATTCTGAAACTACTGTGTAACCTTCGGGAGCTGCTGTTTCTTTAAGTGTATATGTTCCGTCAGGAAGATTTACAAGCTGCATCTGGTTTGTATCATGAGAAATCCATGTAAGTACGTTTTCCTCAATCTTATACTCGCCCTTTTCAAACTTGTTGTTTTCAACTGTAGCATCATCCTTATTGAACACATCACTGATCATATCTTCTGTGATTGCTATTGCCTTACCGTCAGCAGCTTTTCCGCTGAGTTCCATTTCAGCATTGGGAAGTTCCTTTGTCTTGTCGTTTACGTCCTGCTTGCTGATCGTTACAGCAGGTCTGTCAAGCACTACAATTTCATTTGTTTCACTGTTAACCTCATATTCTCCGTTTGTTACAGCGCTAACAGGTATAACCTTGCCGTTTTCAACATTGAATTCAAACTTTGAAGTTACTGCATAACCAGCAGGAGACGCTGTTTCTTCAAGTATGTATTTACCATCAGGGATAGCTTCAATAATTGTCGGACCATTATCCACGGACTTGAATTCAAATGACTTGTATTCACTGGAGAATGACGGAACAATTGCTGTACCGCCCTGCTTAACCTTAATGTGAGAAAGATTAACATTTTCAGCACTTGCTTCTTTAAGTGTGATTTTAAGCTGTGCGTCTTTAAGTTCAGGAGTACCCTCTGTCATAGCTCTCTTGTCAATGCTTACTGTAACAGGAGCATCCTTCATAACAACTGTTGTGTCGTTATTTTCAAGAGGCTTGTACTCGATTTCGCCTGCTTCGTTCTTAACACCAAGTGATACAACACCATATTCATCAATACTGAACTTGACTTCTTCAGCTACAAGATAGCCGTGAGGTGCTGTATACTCTGTAAGTGTATATTTGCCGACAGGAAGCATTGAGAATTTTGTGGAAATTTCAGAAGATGTAAACTTAACAGATGTTTTATCTTCAACTTCCTTTCCGTCAGGTCCTGTCTTTACACCATAACTGAAATCTGTGAAAGTTGTACCATTTCTTGTTGCTGACAACTTATCAAGATTTTTTCCGTCATCGGATTTGATTTCAAGAACAGCGCCTGCAAGTTCCTCTGTTCCTGTAATATCCTTTTTGCTGATTGTAACATCTCTTGTAGCATCCTTGATTACAAGAGTTTTACCGCTGTCTTTAATTCCTGCATTTGTTACATTTGATACAGAATACAGGATTCTGTTCTTTATTACAATTTCAAACTTTTGAGTCTTTGCATAACCTTCGGGAATTTTTGTCTCCTCGATTGTATATGTGCCGTCCTGAAGATTATAAATTGTATCTCCGCCCTTAAAGGTAAGTTCAGTAACTATAGTAGGAGCGAAACCACCGCCGGGATAAAATCCGCCGGGTCCCATTGTATTTCCGCCTACATAAGCACCACCAAATCCATAAGGATTATCTGTAGTCATCTTGAACTCGGCACCTTTAAGGTTAGTTAAACCTGACATATCAGTTTTATTAAATTTAATATTTGAAAACCAACCAATTGCTCCGCTGTTTACAGTATTGGAAACTGTAATTTCAGTATCTTTTCCACAAGGTGCACCGTTGTTAGTGTATACAGGTGCATCACATCCGTCAACAGGTGTTTCTACAATGTAATAGAAATATGTTGAACCTGTTTCGTTGAATCTTGGAAGGTCTGTCCATGTCTTTTTCCAGCCATCAGCAGAAGAAATTTCTACATTTTCCTCAACCAGCTCATACTGGTGACCTAAAACCTTACTTACAGGCTCTTTATTTACTGCAATGACCTTACGTGCGGATACAGTCTCTGTTTCAACATTCTGGGCAGCAATTCCACCGTTGCTGTCTGTAGTAGTTGTTGTCGTTGCTGTATCTTCGCTATTGTTTTCTGTTGAAGTAGTAGTTGTTGTTGTATTTTCGCCGTTGTTATTTGTAGTAGTTGTTGTTGTTGTTATAACAGGAACTTCAACTTCTACTTCATAAAGATCTTCTGAAAGTTTAATTTCAAAACCGTTAAGGAATTTTTCGGTATCACCTTTACTACTATCAAGAATACCTACCCAAAGACTGTTATCGTATGTATTATCAAGATCATAGTTACCGTCCATAAAGTAGATATCGTTATCCTCGCTAATGAAGATAACATCTTTATATCCAATAAACTGCTCAACCTCTTCGTCTTTCTCATTTCTAACCTTATCAGTTTTCACCAATGACAATACATGATTATCAAAAGCATATAATTCATATTTTCCGCCGTCGGTATTTGTGCTGAATCCAGATTTATTAAGAATATCATCATTATCCTGAGGATCGCCTATATTACCGCTTTTCTGTAAACCGGAAATCATGAATGTTTTCATGTCTTCTCCGGAAGGAATTATATCATCCTTTTTCAAAGCTGAACTATTTGCATTTGCCAATACTTCATCAAATGCCTTTTTATAAGCTAAAACAAGTTCCTGCTGGAATGAATCATTGTATTTCTTCAGTTCGTTTTCATATCTTTCAGCATCACTGGCAATAAGTTCAGGAAGCTTTGATACATCAACATCTGACTTTACAGCACGATAAAGGCTTACAGTAACTGATTCACCTTCATGATTTTCGTTGCCGTCGCTCCAAACTTTATCAGCCACAATACTGCCTGTTTTAGCTTCTATGAGAGGCTGCATAAAGTAAGCCATGTGGGTTTCACCTGCTACCTTAATATCCTCAGCTATAAAAGTACCGTTTGTACTTTTCAGATCAAGGAATACATCAGGAGCGAGAATTGACATTGTTGTAATACCCATAGCAATGGACATCTGCTTTTCAGCAATTACATTACTTGTATCTGAAGTAATATCAGGAGCATTTGCAATATTAAGAAGGATATTTGAACCATTTGTTACGGTACCTTCACCATTTTTAATATTCAGAACGGAATCATCACCGATTGCATCCCATTTCTCAAAGAATGTTTCTTTTCCTTCAATCTTATCCAGAGCATTCATACCATAGAAGTTGATTTTATCACACAGAGAACCCAAAGCGATATCCTTACCAATAGCTTCATTCTCTGCAACACCTGTCATATCAAGATTTATAATAAGTGACTGATTACCATTAATTTTTGAAGCATTAACTTCTTTCTGTTCTGTGGAACCATCACTCTTTACAATCGTAATATTTTCTTTGTAGCTTTCAATATTCAATCCAACTATTTTGATTCCACAGTGGTCAGGATTATTTGACAAAGATTTTTCGTTATTCTCAGAACCGGGACTTTCTCTGTCAGGCTCAGGGAACAAATCTGAATACTTGAGATTTACAACATTCTCACCCTCAGGATTGAGAGTGATTAAAATATAATGGTCTGTTCCTTTAGTCTGCTGTTCAACCTTAGCATTCTGTTTCTTTGCCGCAAAATCATCTGACATAGTTTCATAATCAGCTTTAAGTGTATCAAAATCAATAAAACTTGATGTCCAGTGACCTATATAAGATTTACCCAGATTAGGAAGATGATTGATAGTCATGGTATCAGCTTCGGATCCCTTTTCAACATAAAAACTATCCTTGACAGTAGGATAACTGAGTTTTATCTTATTTGAATCAGCATATACGTTATAGTCTGCAGGAACAATGACGTCTGTAATATTATTCATTATAGCGCCTGATGCATCCCATTCCTTACCAATAACATTTACAAGACGTCCTACATACTGGTTAGGGGAAGCATTACCGCCAATTACATAAGGTGCCGCAACGTTACCATTTGTATGAACTCCGACTTCTGCCGTATCAAAAGCAAAGATGTGGAAGTCACCTGCTATTCCCAGAGGACCGCCTCTGTACCACATTGATTCCTTATAGGAAGAAGTCATGCTGGGCAATCCATCGTTGCTGGCAGATGCTGTTCCATCTGCTGCCCTTGCTTTTAACAAGCTCGCATTCCCAAGAGGCATGGCCTGAGTAAACGCCGAAACACCGAGCAAAGCTGAGGTTATTCCGCTTAACAAGCGCTTGCCTAAAGTTTTTTTCATAATTTTCTCACCCTTTCAAATTTAATAATATTTTATATATGTAAAATCACTCTGGCATACCTGCAAATAATTTTCCCCTTAAATCAGCAAGGCATACCTTTTCGATAATACCTATTATACCATATATTATTTCATTATGCAATACTTTTAAAAAACTGCGAGTATAGAAATTCTTTACTCTTTTTTGTAAAAACTAAACAATCATAGTTGTATTTTCTTAATAAACTATCCATTTTTGCATATTTTTTCAGATTTTAGGTATGTTTTGTTTTCTTTAATAAGTATATTCAAGTATAAAATATACTAACTGTATAGCATTTTCATATAAAAAAGACCCCCGACTTTTATCGGGAGTCTTTCTGTCAGACTGTACAGCTTATGTACAATCAACTATTTTTTCAAGCAGGATTATGCAAGGACAAATCCGCCAACTTTTTCACCGTCATTGATAACATAGTAAACCATGTTATCCTCAGGCTTTACATAAAGATTAATCGACTTCGGAGCATCTATTCCTGCGTCAGCCTTTGCTCTTTCAATAAGATCAGCGTAAGAAAGCTCTGCACCCTGATACTGGATAAACAGATTTGTCTTGGGAGCTGCCTTTCTTGTTGTTGTCTTTTTCTCAGCAGTTTTCTTTTCTGCTGTTTTCTTTGCAGCAGGCTTCTTTGCAACGGGCTTCTTTGCAACGGGCTTCTTTTCAGCAATAACCGCTGTTTCAGCTGTATTTTCTGCCACTTCAGCCTTTACTTCTTCTTTTATCTCTGCTGCCTTAGCAGCTGTTGCCTTCTTTGTCATTACTTTTCCTCCGTATTACTTGTTGACAGCGTTCTTGAGTGCCTGACCTGCCTTGAATGCAGGAGCCTTTGAAGCGGGAGCTGTCATCATTTCCTTTGTCTTAGGATTGCACACCTGCTTTTCCTTTCTGTCACGCACCTCAAATGTGCCGAAGCCTACGAGAGATACCTTCTCACCCTTTACAAGTGATTCTGTGATAGCATCAAGCATTGCATTTACTGCAATCTCTGCATTCTTCTTTGTGGAATCAGTCTTTGCTGCTACAGCATTGATAAGTTCTGATTTTGTCATTTCATATTTCCTCCATTTCCTTAAGATAATTGCATTATATACCTATTTTTCGCATTTGTCAAGGTATTTGAGAAAAAATGACATTTTGACCGATTCTACGGCAAAAATCATACCGATTTTATAAAAACCGACTATACAAATTCTCGATTTTCCCCTATTATTCCACAATAAGCCCATCTTCGCCCAAGTCTATTGTAATGGTATCTCCTGCCGATATATTTCCGCCGATGATACACTTTGCAGCAAGCGTCTCAACCTTGCTCTGTATAAAACGTCTCAGAGGTCTTGCACCGAAATTCGGATCATATCCGCAGTCTGCTATATAATTCTTTGCATTTTCTGTTACATTTATACGTATATGCTTATCGTCAAGCCGTTTTTGCAGGTCCTTCAGCATAAGATCAACGATTTTTACTGTTTCACCTCTGCCGAGGGGCTTGTAGAAGATTATCTCGTCAAGACGGTTCAGGAATTCAGGTCTGAACTGCTGTTTCAGAAGCTTTTCCACAGCCTCTCTTGCATTTTCCGTTATTTCACCGTCACTGCCAATGCCGTCAAGTATATACGGAGAACCCAGATTTGATGTGAGTATTATGATTGTATTCTTGAAATCTACAGTTCTGCCCTGCGAATCGGTTATACGCCCGTCATCAAGTATTTGCAGCAGCACGTTGAATACATCAGGATGCGCTTTTTCTATCTCGTCAAAAAGTACCACGGAATAAGGCTTTCTGCGCACTGCTTCTGTAAGCTGTCCGCCCTCGTCATATCCCACATATCCGGGAGGCGCTCCGATAAGACGGCTGACGCTGAATTTCTCCATATATTCGCTCATATCTATACGGACAATATTCTTCTCATCGTCAAAGAGTATCTCTGAAAGCGCCTTTGCAAGCTCCGTTTTTCCCACACCGGTAGGGCCAAGGAAAAGGAATGAACCTATAGGTCTGTCCGGCGACTGTATGCCTGCCCTTGAACGAAGTATAGCCTCGCTGACTTTAGTTACTGCTTCATCCTGTCCGATTACACGCTTGTGAAGCAGCGCTTCAAGTCCCAGTATCTTCTCCTTTTCGCCTTCCATAAGCTTCGACACGGGAATTCCCGTCCAGCGGCACACAATTTTGGCTATTTCGTCCTCTGTCACCCTGTCACGGAGAAGTCTGTCAGCATCATCCTCATGCTCTGTCTGCGCTTCAAGCTCTGCCAGCTTGTTTTTAAGCTTGGGCATAGTGCCGTATTTCAGCTCTGCCGCTTTATTAAGGTCATATTCACGCTCTGCCTGCTCTATCTGACCGCTTACAGCTTCAATTTCCTCACGAAGCTTCTGAACGGCGGATATATCCTCCTTTTCGTTCTCCCACTTGGCTTTCATGGCATTGAACTGCTCACGAAGCTCCGAAAGTTCTTTCTGAATTTCCTCCAGATGCTCCTTTGAAATTGTATCGCTCTCCTTTTTAAGGGCAGTTTCCTCAATTTCAAGACGGACAATTTTTCTTGATATTATATCAAGCTCCGTAGGCATGGAGTCCATTTCTGTACGGATAGTTGCACAGGCTTCATCTATAAGGTCAATCGCCTTATCGGGCAGGAATCTGTCGCTGATGTAGCGATTTGACAGCACAGCCGCTGATATAAGGGCGTTATCACTGATTTTTACACCGTGGAATACCTCGTAACGCTCTTTCAAGCCACGAAGAATAGAAATAGTATCCTCCACTGTAGGCTCATCAACCATAACTGTCTGAAAACGTCTTTCCAGCGCAGCGTCTTTTTCAATGTATTTACGATATTCGTCAAGAGTTGTTGCGCCGATGCAGTGAAGCTCTCCCCTTGCAAGCATAGGTTTCAGAAGATTTCCTGCGTCCATTGCACCGTCCGTTTTTCCTGCCCCCACAATTGTGTGAAGCTCGTCAATAAACAGAATAATCTGACCGTTGCTGTTCTTTATCTCATTGAGTACAGCTTTCAGACGTTCCTCAAATTCACCACGGTATTTTGCACCTGCGACAAGTGCGCCCATGTCAAGAGAGAAAACTTTTCTGTCTTTAAGGCTGTCAGGCACATCTCCTGCAACAATTCTCAGGGCAAGTCCCTCGGCAATTGCAGTTTTTCCTACTCCGGGCTCACCGATGAGTACGGGATTATTTTTCGTTTTTCTCGACAAAATGCGGACAACGTTGCGAATTTCACTGTCTCTGCCGATAACAGGGTCAAGCTTATTCTGTCTTGCAAGCCCTACAAGCTCCTGACCGTACTTAGCAAGAACATCGTAGGTATCTTCGGGATTTTCTCCTGTAACACGTGTATTTCCACGGACTGACATAAGCGCTCCAAGAAAATTTTCCCTTTCAATAGCAAACATTTTCAAAACAGCGGAAACATCTCTGTCCTTGCTGTCAATAAGCGCAAGCATGATATGCTCAACAGAAATATACTCATCTTTCATATTTCCTGCAATATCCTCTGCCGACACAAGCACTCTGTCACATTCAGCAGAAATGCCTATATTGCTGCTTCTGCCGCTTCCCGTCACTTTCGGGAGACTGTCGAGTCTTCTGTCTGTTTCTCTTTCGAGCATATCCGCATCAACGCCCATTTTCTTCACAAGCTGGGGAATAAGCCCCGATTCCTGCTTGAGAAGTCCCCCTAAAAGGTGTATCGGCTCAATGACGGAATTCGCCCTCATAATTGCGATACTCTGTGCTTTTCTCACTGCATCCATTGACTTCTGAGTAAATCTTTCACCATTCATAATCTTTTCCCCCTATATAATGTTATTTTTCATAAACACTGACATTTCCCTGCCATAAGCCGAAATACAATAAAGCTTATTTTCGGGAACCATCAGATAATCGTTGAGATACTTGTTTAGCATATTGATGTAATTTCCGATAATTCCGCCTTTTGCCTCATCTTCAAGCTGCGGATTATTAACCAGACGGCGAACAAAACAACCATCCGCTGTATCTGCGGCATAACACTCAACGCCCAGTTCAGCAGCTGTTTCCCTTTCAAGAGCTTCAACCAGTCGGAAAAACTCCGAAAACATATTTATAAGCGCCTGATTCTGTGTTCGTATCTGCACTTTCAGCGTGCCCATATATACATCGGGACTGCGTTCCAGCTCAACCTTATAATTGACCGTCGGACGATATTTATACTGCAAAGCCGCCCTGAACATGAGAACCGAAGGCGAATTCTGCTGCATCAACAGCATATTTTTATGAAGAAGCATTTCAGCTGCATCGAAAATTTCCCTCATACGCATTTCAGGCGTAACGCAGGACAGATGCTCCGCAAGTATCTGATTTATGAGATTTGAGCGATTTGTGCCAAGACGGTACGCTTCTGCGTCCACCGCACGAATCACATTATCCGTCAGCACAATACTATAGATATTCTTTTTCAATTCATCGCCTCCTTGCATATATTATATCACGGATTATATAACTCGTCAAGCTGTTTATATAAATTTTCACGCAAGTTTCACAAAGCAAAAAAATACACCTCTAAGGAGGTGTCGGTTCAGCTCCATACGGTATAACCGCTTAGCACTGAGGAGCAAGCCATAAATAATAAGTTAAAATAAGTTATTGAGAATAGAAAACATGAAAAAATCACAAATGAAAGGAATTAGTTAAAATAATAACCAATTCAACTCTGCAGTAAGCAGTTGTTTAACATTCAGAACCCAAACACATGAGAGGGAAGGATGTTTGCTTCTGAACGTCAGTATTCTCAATTGCTGATTCTATTATAATTCATTATTTATTTATTATCAATATACAAAAATCCACTAAACTGCACTTTTATATTATAGAAGAATTTTCTGCTGATTTTTATTTTTAAAATAAAATTAATTTAGCATTTATTTTTACATATTAACCATTTTTTAACATTCAACATACGGTTTATAAAAAACGGCACGATTTCTCATGCCGTTTCACTGTCTTTCTATAATATAAAGATTCTGACCTTCAGCTACTGTAAAATCACCATGACCTGCACCGTCAACAACAGGCGTAAAACTGTCACCAACAAGTATATCAGGTGCAAGCATCATAACACATCTGAAATTTGTTTTTGGCGTAAGTGAAGCAAATTCCGTACCGCCCAGCACAAATCCCACGGTACTCTCCGCAGGCAGACCGTTCTTCCAGTTTACCACAATATATGGATTCGGAGTTTCAGAAGGCGGTGTTACCATATTTCCTGCCGCATAGACATATCCACCGCCATAGTAAAGACCTGCCGCTGCATAAATTGAACTTTTTTCCTCCTTACTGCCGCCGCATATCCACGCAGTACCGCCGTTGATATTCATTGTCCCCTTTGATTTCAGACCGTTTGTGCCGCCGAAAATTGTCAGCTCGCCGCCATTGACTGTAATATTATCATTGGCAATTATTCCCGATTTTATGGAATTTATCACGTATTCTCCGCTTTCTATGATAACATCATCATCACTGGCGATACCATGAGCATTTCCGGCATTTACTTCAAGATAGCCGTCACCCTTGATCCTCAGAGTATCGTTTGAGAAAATTACACCGTCGTTTATCTTGTCATTTCCGCTGTCACTGAGATAATTCACGCTGCCCTCCGCAAGTTTAAGAACACATCTTTTCGCCTCATTAACAAATATTGCAGGGCCGCCACCGCAGGAAATATCAACGTTGTCAAGGGTAATCTCAACCTTTTCTTCCGTAGCTGTGCTTATGTAAATCTGTCCGTTAGAGGAGCTTCCACGGACAATATAATCACCGCCTGCCGTGATTTTCACAACCGAACCTGCTGCTTCGGCATTTATACCCTTAACAGAAACTGTTTCGTTGAATGTTATTTCCGCATCAAAAGTTTTCTCAGACTCTGTTGCAACTGTTGTAGTAACAGCTGATGTGGGCTTTTCTGTTGTCTTAGTGGTATGAGGACGCTCCTCCGAACCGCCGTTTTCCTCAGATTCTGTGTTTTCCTGCTCGCCTGCATCACTGTTTTCTTCGTCACTGTCAGCCGTCTCGGTCTTTTTTGAAGTTTTTTTCGTTGTTGTTTTTTCAGTTACAGCAGAGGTTGCTTTTTCCGTCTTTTCAGCGGCAGATGCTGTCTTTTCAGACTTTTTCTCCGTTGTTATCGTAGATTCCGTTTCTTCCTCATCAACAACAGCCGATGTACCCTTTGATTCTGTTGTTTGGGAAACTGCGGGAGAATTTTCATCCTCACCGCCTTTGTCTTTGCCGCAGGATGTTACTGCGGTAAGCATCATTAATGCAGCTGCTGCCGCTGCTATTCTTTTATAGTTCATATAAACTCCCCTTTCAAATGGAAATACTGCACAACATAAGCTGTGCAGCATATTTCATTAATTTTCGTAAATCTTATCGTCGTACTTGAAAAATACAAGATTTATCGTCATATTTCCGTTCAGCGCACGAAGTTCATCAATAAATTTCTTCTGGTCAATATCCTCTGATACATCAACAGAATAAATAAGCTCAAAAAGTGTGCCAAAATTTGTTGTCTTTACTCGTCTCAGCTTGTGGAATCTTGTATACTTCGAAAGTACAGGGTCAAAAACGCCCTGATAATCAAGATTTTCGGGAATAGTTATCTTCAATGTCATGTGTCTCGTCTTGCATCCGCCGAAATTCATTTCAGACAGCACAAACATCACCACACCAAGAACTGCAAAAAATACTACCGCAAATCCGATATAGCCTATACCGCAGGCAACTCCTGCCACCATTGAAAAGAAGATGTACGCTATATCTTTCGGGTCGCCGGGAACACTTCGGAATCGCACAAGAGTAAATGCTCCTGCAAGACTCAGCGCTCCTGCCGTTGTATTGATAAGGAGAAGAATCAGCGAAACAATTGTGGGAAGCATAATTATTGTGAACACATAACTCTGGGAATAGCCCTCTTTTCTGTGACAGAATATGTACACAAGACTTATCAGAAAACCTATCACCAGCGCCGCCCCTACACATATACAGAACTGACCGAGAGTTATATCGGTTATCGTCTGTGCTGATGGTGATGCGAATATGTCCGTACCGGTTGATTCGGTTTCATTTTTCAACACATTTCCAAAAAAATTAATTGCCGCCTGCATTTTCAAACACTCCTGTTACTTAATATTTTATTATTTACCATTGAAATTCCCGAAATCTGTATACGGCTTTTTTCAGTCTGCTCCTGTACAAACGCCATATATGCCCTGCCGTATTTCGAGAAGCTCGTCTTATATATTCCCAGCTCCGACAGCTTATGAAGCAGCCAGTCGGGCATTGAATCGGAAATTTTCACTTCCATGATACGCTGGTCAGCTTCAATTATAAAATTGCCGTAGCTGCTGTATTCAAGTCCCAAATCGTATCTGCGCTCCGTCAGCTTTCTGTCAAAGGTAAGACGGAAATCCTTGTTGTCCTTACCAAAAAAAGCCTCTCTCTGGTAGCTTATGTACTGTTTCGGTGATACGGGATAATGGTCAAGAAAAGCGTCAAGTTCCATGAAAACCTGATTCTGTATGTATTTTTCAGACTGTGGCTTTTTCCTCGCTGAGAGATATTCCTGACTTTCTCCGAGAGTCATGGAAACACGCCTTTTTGTGACGATTCCGCCGATTTTCTTCTTTATTTCGAGAAATACAGGGGATTCTGCGTCAGCAGGGGAATAATAGCTTCTGAGTCTGATTTTTTCCTTGTAATAGGGCTTAGCAAGGGATTCCCTTATGAGAAAATCGTCGGGAGTATCGTAATAAATGTTATAGATTCCGTACTCCTTGCCGCCGATGCAGTATTTATCAGGGTTCATATATTCTCCTATTACTTCCATAAGACCGTGATACTGTTCCATATTCAGCAGGAACTTTATTTCCTTTCGGGCAAAACTGCATATAGCCATAGAAACACCCCTTTCTCTTTCATATCTTCCGGAAATATTATAGTACTTTTTTCTTAAAATAATCTTAAAATATTATAAAACTCATCATTTGTTCACAATTATTTCCATAAAAAACACATTATCTTTAATTATATTATATCATGGGATTTTATTTCAATCAATCCGAATATTGCGGACTTTGTTTTATTCTGACCGATTTTGAATATTTGGATTCTCTATTATCAGAAGTTCCCATAATACAAATATTGACATTTCATGACAAATACGCTATAATTATGACATAACAATATATTTCAGACTGGAGTGTGTAAAATGAAAGTAAGATTGACGAGAATATTTGCCGCAGCGGCAATTGTCGCTATCATAACAGCAGTTATTATAATTCTGTTCAATCTTCCCAAAAAAGAGAAGAATCCCCCTCCGCCTCCCGAAATTATAACGGAGACAACTCTGAAAGAAATAATAGATGTCAGCGAACTTTCAACCTTTGAAGCAGTATACAACGGTGTGGCAAGAATCCCGGATTCAGCCGATGCAAACATTATCGACTACTACGTTGCTTATGAAGCTACCGTAAAAGCAGGTATCGACTTCAATAAAATCGGCATAAAGCTGGACAAGGTCACAAAAGTTATAACAGTTACCCTCCCGGAAGTAAAAATCAACGATATAAACGTGAATATCGGCTCTCTTGACTACATATTCAACGACAAGAACGCCAATACTTCAACCATTTCAGGAGAAGCATACAAACTCTGCATTGCCGACGCTGAGGAAAAAAGCAAGGCAGAAGCGGAAATTTACAGTATTGCTGAGGAAAATGCCCACAACATCATCGAAGCTCTTGTGCTTCCTTTCGTCAGTCAGCTTGACGAGGAGTACGAGCTGATCATCAAATAACAGGACGGTCAGGCTTATGAAAAAAATTATTGCTATTGCCGCTGCACTGACAGCTTTGCTCTGTACGGGATGCAGCTCAGAACCCACTGAACCTGCTGCCGAATTCAAGCCCAATATTGCTCCGCAGCAGGCTCAGATGAAGAATATTTGTGAACTGGCAGCCTTTGACTGCTACTATCACAATGTGGCGAAATATTACGAAAAGGACGCTGAGGGCGCTCTTTTCTGGAAAAAAGACAGGCGCTTCTGGATTGAATATTCAGGAATTGTCACCATAGGCATTGATGTTTCAAAAGCTGATTTTACTGTCAGCGGAGATAGCGTTAAAATCACTCTGCCTCCTGCGGAAGTCCAGAGCTGCCGTGTTGACCCCGAAACACTTACAACCGATGCGTTTATTATTGATACAGAATCCGCTGCCGTTGAAGCAGCTCACCAGACTGCCGCTTTTAACGAAGCTCAGGCAAATATGGAAAAAGCAGCTTCGGAGGATACCGTTCTGCTGGAAAATGCCCGTTCAAGAGCAAAACAGCTTCTTGAAGGCTATGTGAACAACGTTGGGGAAATTGTCGGCGTGGATTACAAGATTCAGTGGGTTTTCCCTGATAAACCGCAAAATACCGTCAGTACCGAAGGCTGAAATCGGTAAAAGACTTTGTCTGAGCAGTCCTTGCACTCAAGCAAGGGCTGCTTTTTATGCACAAATAACCTATTCTTATTAATTTTATCATTAAATTTCATTATCAAAAATTTCAAAAATTCCATATTTTATATTGACTTCTCTTTATAAAAGGAGTATAATATTTATGTACGGCAAATGCTGTTTTTTAACTGTTGATTGGATTGTCAAAATTATGTCACTCCTTTCAATACTATATATTATATTATGGAGGTTTTTACAATGAGCAGAGTTTACAATTTTAGTGCAGGTCCTGCTGTTCTCCCCGAGGAAGTTCTCAGAGAAGCTGCAGAGGAAATGATGGATTATCAGGGATGCGGTATGTCCGTTATGGAAATGTCTCACCGTTCCAAGGTTTATGATAACATCATCAAGGAAGCTGAGCAGGATCTCCGTGACCTCATGAATATTCCCGACAACTACAAGGTTCTTTTCCTTCAGGGCGGTGCTTCTCAGCAGTTTGCTGCTGTTCCCATGAACCTCATGAAGAACAAGAAGGCTGCTTACATAATCACCGGTCAGTGGGCTAAGAAGGCTTATCAGGAAGCTCAGATGTACGGCGAGGCTGTTGCTGTTGCTTCTTCTGCTGACAAGACTTTCTCCTATATTCCCGATTGCTCCAACCTTGATATTCCCGAGGATGCTGACTACGTTTATATCTGCGAAAACAACACAATCTACGGTACAAAGTTCTGGGAGCTCCCCAATACAAAGGGCAAGGATCTCGTTTCTGATGTTTCTTCCTGCTTCCTCTCTGAGCCTGTTGACGTTAGCAAGTATGCTGTAATCTACGGCGGCGTTCAGAAGAACATCGGACCTGCAGGCGTTGTTATTGCTATTATCCGTGAGGACCTTATCACTGATGACGTTCTTGCCGGCACTCCCACAATGCTCAAGTGGAAGACACAGGCTGACAATGACTCTCTCTACAACACACCTCCCTGCTACGGCATCTACATCTGCGGCAAGGTATTCAAGTGGCTCAAGAAAATGGGCGGACTTGAAGCTATGAAGGCTCACAACGAGAAGAAGGCTGCTATCCTCTACGATTTCCTTGACAATTCCAAGATGTTCAAGGCTACAGTTGAGAAAAAGGACCGTTCACTCATGAACGTACCTTTCATCACAGGCAGCGACGAGCTGGACGCTAAGTTCATCAAGGAGTCCAAGGCTGCCGGCTTTGAGAACCTCAAGGGACACAGAAGCGTTGGCGGTATGAGAGCTTCTATCTACAACGCAATGCCTATCGAGGGCGTTGAAAAGCTTGTAGAATTCATGAAGAAGTTCGAGGCTGAGAACGCATAATTTTACAAATAAACGGGCGGATTTATTTCCGCCCATATATTAAAATCGAAAGAGGTAATTGAAATGTTTAATGTTTATACACTTAATAAGATTTCATCTGTCGGCACTGATATTTTCGACAAGAGCAAGTACGCTGTTACTGAAGATGGTGCTAACCCCGATGCTATCATGGTTCGTTCCGCTAAAATGCACGACATGACTTTCGGTGACAAGCTCCTCTGCATCGCTCGTGCAGGCGCAGGCGTTAACAACATTCCTGTTGACAGATGCGCTCAGGAGGGTATCTGCGTTTTCAATACTCCCGGTGCTAACGCTAACGCTGTTAAGGAGCTGGCTATCTGCGCTCTCCTCCTCGCTTCAAGAAAAATTACTGAGGCTGCTGCATGGGCTGCTTCTCTCAAGGGTACTGAGGACGCCCCCAAGACTGTTGAAAGCGGAAAGTCCAAGTTTGCAGGTCCTGAAATCGCAGGCAAGACTCTCGGTGTTATCGGTCTCGGTGCTATCGGCGGTAAGATTGCTAACGCAGCTGAGGCTCTCGGCATGAAGGTTATCGGTTACGATCCTTATCTCTCTGTTGGTGCTGCTCTCCAGATGAATCCTGCTATCAAGATTGTTCCTGAGCTTAACGACATCTACAAGAACAGTGACTATATCACAATTCACATGCCTTACACACCTCAGACAAAGAACACTATCGACGCTGAGCAGATTGCTATGATGAAGGACGGTGTTCGTCTCATCAATCTCGCAAGAGGCGAGCTTATCAACAGTGCTGCTGTTGTTGAGGCTATCAAGGCTGGCAAGGTTGCTAAGTACGTTACTGACTTCGCTGATGACATTGTTCTCGGTGAGGAAAACGTTATCGTTCTTCCCCACCTCGGAGCTTCTACTCCTGAGAGTGAGGATAACTGCGCTGTTATGGCTGCTGACGAGATTATTGACTACCTCGAAAACGGCAACATCAAGAACAGTGTAAACTACCCTAACCTTTCAATGAATGCAGTTGGCACAAAAATCTGCATTATCCACAAGAATGTTCCCACAACAATTGCTTCTATCACAACTGTTGTAGGCAACGAGGGTATCAACATTGAAAACATGGCTAACGCAAGCAAGGGCGATTTCGCTTACACTATGCTTGACGTTACAGGCGATATTCCTGCTTCTGTTGAAGGCAAAATCAATGCTATTGACGGTGTTATCCGTGTAAGAGTTATTGGCTAATCCGAAAAAAATCACAGCCGGCAGATTTCTGTCGGCTGTTCTTATATTATTATGATAAAAATTTCACTTAAAAATGTTCCCCATAAGGAACAGCACAGTCATGCACATGGTCTGCTGAAAGAACTGCTAAAAAAATATAATATCGACTACAACTCTGAAACAGCAATTGGCAAAAACCGCTATGGCAAGCCTTTTCTGGCAGATTATCCGCATATTCACTTTAATGTATCCCATGCAAGAGGAATCGCCGCTTGTATTGTAGAAAGCCGTGAATGTGGTATCGACTGCGAACAGGTGCGGAAATACCCTGTAAATGTGCCCAAAAGAGTCTTTGCGGATTCTGAGCTTGCCATACTTGAAGCTGCACCCGTTGCTGAAAAAGACCTGCTTTTCTTCCGTCTGTGGACGCTTAAAGAAGCCTATGTCAAGGCTATAGGTCAGGGAATTTCCTATCCAATGAACAAGGTTATTTTCAGTTTTGAAAACGGCGAAATTGTGTGCAGCGATAAGAATTATAAGTTCCGACAGTATATTCTGAAAAACGGACAATTTGTGGTATCAACTGCGATATATAAAATTAATTCATAGACTGCCCTTTGGCAGTTTCATTCTGTAGAAAAGATGTTTTTTCTACAGAATAAGGGGACACTCTGCAAGAGAGAACGTCCCCTTAAATTATATGTTGAAACTTTTACAGCACTCTCATGCACTGCCTGCTAACTGCCTATCTTTTTGTTGATGAATTTCATTCGCTTCTTTGAATAAAGTATCCTCTGTTCACTGTATAATCCACGATAACCCGACAGCATATAGCTAACCGCACATACAAGAACGTACATTCCTATCCCCTCACTGCCGAAAAGCTCTATACTAAGCAGAATTGAAGCTATGGGGCAATTTGTTACGCCACAGAAAAGCGCCGCCATTCCCACTGCTGCACCCACTGAACAGTCAAGTCCCAGCAACGGCGCAAACGCACTGCCGAAAGATGAGCCAATGAAAAATACAGGGAATATCTCTCCGCCCTTGAAGCCTGAACCAAGTGTTACTGCCGTAAACACCATTTTTATTAGAAATGCTGCGAAAAACGGACTTTCTGTAAACGCTGATACTATCATGTCGCCGCCTGTGCCGTTGTAGGTGTAATCCCCGACTATCAGCGTCAGAACTACAACTATAGTACCGCCAATTAAGCCACGTATTGCGTGGTTTTTTATTTTTTTGAACAGTTTATGCACCTTGCCGAGGAACATACAGAATATTACGCTGATTACCGCACATATTGCTCCTATGAGGGCAATTTTCAGATACAGAAACATATCCGCTTCAGGCACATTCACGCTTACCTGTATGGGGGTATTTCCGAAAAGTGATGAAATATAGCTTGCTGTAAGTGCTGCAACAACGCAGGGAACAATTGCTGAATAGTAGAATATTCCTACGCTGACTACCTCCATTGAAAATATAGCCGCTGTGACAGGTGTACCGAATACCGCTGCAAACATGGCACTCATTCCGCAGGTAGTCATGATTCGCTTATCGTCATCGCTGAATTTAAGCTTTCGTCCGGAAAATGAACCAAGGGCTGCACCAATTTGCAAGGATGCTCCCTCTCTGCCGCTTGAACCGCCGCAAAGATGCGTCAGAACTGTTGCAACAAATATGCACAAGGCATGATGTATGCCCATAACCTTGTTATCACGGACTGCAAGCAGCACCAGATTAGTGCCCTTGTCATGGCTGTATTTCAAAGCATCGTAGAAATAGGCTATTGCTGCACCTGCAATGGGAAGCAAATAAATAAGCCACGTATTATCGCTGCGGAAATGCTCCGCCTCCGCCGAACAAAAGTGAAAAAAAGCTCCCACAAGTCCTATGACAACGCCCATAATTACGCCGATAAATATCCATTTCAGGAAAAATTTAATTTCCCTTACGTGCTCATTTTCAAGTATTTTTTCTTTCACAATCATAGCATCAGCCTACAGGAACAGGAGCTTCATCCGCTGCCTTTTCTTCAAGACGAACAGGCAAGCCGTTAATCTCAATTGTGGGATCATCAAGGTCAATCAGCAGACATCTTCTGCCGCCTACCACACTTGTGCGCACCTTATCAGCGGCGGATGGCTTTATATTAACTGTAATTCCGGGAGATGTCAGAACTGTTTTTGTATCAATCAGATTCGACACGGTAAGAGGTGCATCTCCGCAGAATTTCTCATAAACAGGGTCAGTCATTGCCACTCTCTCCTGCGGTATGCCTATATCTGTAAGTATATTCTTTAATTTTGTGTTGTCCAGAACAGTGCGGTCTGTATCGTCTTTGTTTTCTTCAACAACTTCCTGAAGCTTTTCATTAACTGTTTTTATTACCATGTAATCCAGATCATCGCCCACAACATTTTTCAGGATATTCTGAAAACTTGTCTTTTCGCTGTCGGCTGACATTACAAATGTGCAGCCCAGTACATTCTCAACCAGTGAAATATTCGGTTTTGCAGGCGTTTTCATATACGCCATTACATGGTTTACATCTGTGCTTCTGTTGCTGAAAACAGGATACAGGAAGCCCTCCGAAGGTGCTTTGCTTATAATCAGCTCTGTGTTGAGCTTCTTTGTAATTTCGTTGTTGAAGCTGTCGAAAACAAATCCGTCACTGCTTGTATTTACAGGACAAATCGCTGTCAGAATATAGCGATAAAGCTCATCCTCACCGTCAGCAAATTCGTCATTCTTGTCCTTGCGGCGTATTGTGTAAGTACAATATGCCGTAATTACGGCAAAAGGTCCTTCGTGAGCGAAATTGCTGGCAATGTGATTCATGAAATTTTCGCATACTATTTCATCTTTCAGCTCTGAACGGAGAAGGCTGTAGAGGATTTCCTGAGGCTGTCCCTCCTCGTATGCTTCATTTGGGAACTGATATTCACAGAAGTTCTTTCCAACATTTGTGTTGAGAACCTTTTTCAGCGTTTCCTCGTATACATCATGCTCCTCTACTGCCATTGTCAGGCAGGAAAACGTCTTAAAATAGCGGACGTTTTTTTCAGCGTCCACAAAACCTGTGAGCACCCTGTCCATGATGAAAAATCCGCTTTTATCAGAAAAATTCTTTTTTATCTCTGCTGTTTCCTTTTTGTTCATAGGTATTACCTCCTGTAAGGCTATTTTTCGTGCAGAAAATATTATACCATATTTCCGTGAATTTGTCCAGCATAAATTTTCAGCGCACTACTTGACATTACACAGTAGTTGTGTTATAATATTATTATGCTACTTTGTAACACATAGTACTCTGATGAAAGGGGAATGTTATGGATAATGTCCAATTGATGAAAGGCGTTTTGGAAGGCTGTATTCTCGGAATTATCGCAAAGGGCGAAACATACGGCTATGAAATTCTCTTATCCCTTGAAAAATGCGGATTTGAGGACGTAGGAGAAGGCACGGTATATCCCATAATAACACGGCTTGACAAGGGCGGATATATCGCCTGCCGCCGTGCAAAGTCACCTCTCGGACCAATGCGGAAATACTACTCAATTACGCCAACAGGAGAAAAAATGCTTGAAGAATTTAAAGCACGATATGAACGGATTACGGAATCCGCCAAAAAAGTATTATATGAATAAGGGGAATTGTTATGAATGTTAATGAAATGGAAAAAAATCTGACAGGAGCATACAACGAGGCTTTTTCAACAGCTGTTCAGTATGCGATGAATAAGGGCTACACTAAGGAAAAAATCAACGAAAGTATGAGCGATTTATATGACCTTCTGCTGACGGCACAGGAGGACGGCAGACCTGTGGAAAAGGTTATAGGCAAGGATATAAGTTATTTCTGCAAAAATTATTTCGGGAAATATTCTGTTTCCGATTTTCTGAAAAGCACAGGGGAGTTTATTTTCAGAGCGTGTATTTTCCTTGTAAGCTGGGAACTGCTTAATTTCGTGTTTTATTCAGGGGGATTTATAGCTTATATGGGCGAAAAAGCAGACATTACGCCATATATTTTCGGTTTATCTATTGCGATTGTAACAAATGTTATATCTTTTTTCGTTGTTGCACCTCTTACGGCGAAGAACAGAAAAGCAGGTGACTGGTCGAACATATTACTTTGCGCTGCCATGTTTGCGGCGGTTTTTCTCTCGACAGAATATAAATTGCCCATAGACGCAAACGTGAAAGTATGGGCTATTTTGACTATTCTTGTAAGCTATATTGTTATATATTTCACTATCCGTTCTGTTATAAGATATAGGAAATACGGCACAATCTGCGACATCTACAAAAAGGCATTCAAGGAAAATTGGAAAAAAGCATACCAAGATTACCCAATGCAAAAGGGTGTGCTTGAGGGCTGGCAGTGGAGATATAAAAGACTGCTGAAAAAAGATAAAGTCACAGAGGAAACCTTTCTTGAAAAACTGAAAAAAGAGCAAAAAATTAATATTGCTGCTGATAAAGTCACAACGGTTCTTATGGTTGTTCTTGTCTTACCTTTCGCTTTTGATATTCTCCGTGACAGCGAAGCACTCTGGGCAGGTCTTATCGGTGTAGCAGTTTTTTGCTTAATAGAATTTATCGCATACAGCATATTTCTGAAACCTATGAAGAAATTAACAGTAGTATTCGGGAAATTGCTGAATGAGTGTGAAAAATCAGGTATGACTATGCCTAAATTCATTGAGGAAAAGCTGAAAGAACACAAAATATGAACAAATTGTAAACATTCTTGCTAATCCTTGACATAAATCAAAAGAAGTTATATACTATATATTAGCACTCGAAGTTGTTGAGTGCTAATATTTGTATGGAGATGTTTTAAAATGGAACAGAAACAGTTTAAAGCCGAGTCCAAACGACTCCTTGATATGATGATTCATTCAATATATACTCACAAGGAAATCTTCCTCCGTGAGCTTATTTCCAATGCCAGCGATGCTATTGACAAGCTCTACTTCAAGTCCCTTACTGACGATAAAGTAGGTCTTGCAAAGGACGATTTTGCTATCTGGATTTCCGCTGACAAGGACAGCCGTACCCTTAAAATTACTGATAATGGTATCGGTATGACAGCAGAGGAGCTTGAAAATAACCTCGGTACTATTGCTAACAGCGGTTCTCTTAAATTCAAAACAGAAAACAAGCTTGACGAGGATAATCAGATTATCGGTCAGTTCGGCGTAGGCTTCTACTCAGCTTTCATGGTTGCCAAGAAGGTTACTGTCATCACAAAGGCTTACGGCTCAGATGTGGCTTACCGCTGGGAATCCGAGGGTGTTGACGGCTACACAATCAGCGAGGACGACAAGGCTTCCGTTGGAACTGAAATTATCCTTGAACTTCTTGAAGATACTGAGGACGAGAAATACAGCGAATTCCTTGACACTTACCGCATAAAGGGACTTATCACAAAGTATTCCGACTATATCCGCTTCCCCATTAAAATGGAAGTTACTCACAGCCGTCCCATGGAACTTTCAGAGGAGGACAAGGAAGCCGGAAAATCTCCCGAATACGAGGATTATATCGAAATCGAAACTCTCAACAGCATGGTTCCTCTCTGGAAAAAGAGTAAATCTGAGCTGAAAGAGGAGGATTACAAGCACTTCTATACAGAAAAATTCTACGACTATAACGAGCCGTTGAAATATTCACACGTTGTAAACGAGGGTGTTCCAAGCTATAACGCATTGCTGTATATTCCCTCAAAAGCGCCTTATGACTTCTATTCAAAGGAATTTGAAAAGGGCTTACAGCTCTACTCTAACGGCGTTCTTATTATGGACAAGTGCGCTGATTTGCTCCCCGACTACTTCTGCTTCGTAAGAGGTCTGGTTGACAGCGAGGACTTATCTCTCAATATCTCCAGAGAAATGCTCCAGCATGACAGACAGCTTAAAGTCATTGCAAAGAGCATTGAAAAGACTGTTTCAAGCGAACTGAAAAAGATGCTGAAAAATGACCGTGAAAATTATGAGAAATTCTGGAAAGAATTCGGAGTTCAGCTTAAATTCGGCGTGTACAGCGGTTATGGCATGAATAAGGACAAGTTACAGGATTTACTTCTCTTTACTTCATCTCAGGACAAGCTTGTTACTCTTGACGAATATGTAACAGCAATGCCTGAGGAACAGAAATATATCTACTATGCAACAGGCGAAAGCACTGCACGTATTGAACAGCTTCCCCAGACAGAACTTGTTAAGGACAAGGGCTTTGAAATACTCTATCTCACTGACAATGTAGACGAATTTGCTATTAAAATGCTGATGAACTACAAGGAAAAAGAGTTCAAAAACGTTTCCTCTGAGGATTTAGGTATTGAAGATACTGAAAAGCAGGAGGAATTAAAGGCTAAGGAAGAAGAAAACGCTGATATGCTCAGCGCTATGGCTGATTCTCTCGGTGAATCCGTTACAAAGGTTGTGCTTTCAAAGCGTCTTAAATCTCATCCTGTCTGCCTTTCAAGCGAGGGAGAAATTACTCTCGAAATGGAAAAGGTACTCAATTCCATGCCCGGCGACCAGAAGGTTAAGGCACAGAGAGTTCTTGAAATCAATCCTGAACATGAGATTTTTGGTAAGCTTACTGCCGCATCCTCCGACAGCGAAAAACTGGCTAAGTATGCAAAGCTGCTTTACACTCAGGCACTTCTTATTGAGGGTATGCCTGTAGAAAATCCTGTTGAATTTTCAAATCTTATCTGTGAACTGATGTAATAATTGTGGACTATACAAGATAAATGGGATGCTCTGAAAAGCATCCCATTTGTCATAAGGAATTATATATTATGTCAGTTTTCTAATGTTCCCTGCTGTTCTGCCCATAAAACAGAGGGGCGCTTTAATGTTCCGTCATATTCGTTAAGTCTTGTCACCTGCGCATCGGCAATTGCTTCGTCAGATTGTTTTGTCAGCATAATTTCGCCTGTAAAATCCACAGCCTCTTCGCCGTTAACGTCAATCATTATAGTGTGAACTTTGCATCTTTTTATTTCATCGTCATATTCCAGAACTTCCATATTTTTAATAATGTCGGACGGATCAATTGACAGGTCGTAAAAATCAGGGTCATCCTCGAAATATACCTGAATTGCAATAGAAGCATTGTATTCAACGTCTATGCCTGATTCCATGTAGTTGATTTTCCATTCGCCATTCTCCTGCACAATTTCAAGAATTACTTCCTCGCCGTATTGTATATTTGCATTGTGGTAAGGCATCTTCATGTATCTTGAAGCTGTGAAGCCGTTTTCGCTTGTTTCTATGACTTTAACTTCAGTAGTGTATTCAATTTCGTAAGGACGAGGTCTTACATAAAGCTTGCCATTATATTCAATATACACGTCAAGATTTATACCATAAGCGGCAACCTGTCTTTCAGCATCAACATCGTTAAGGTCAACATCACTACCAATCTCGAACATACTCACATCGCTGACAAACCTACCTATAAGACTTGTGTTGTTGTCAAACCGAATTGCATTATTAGTTGTTGTAATTGTTTTCATCATTTCATATATGTCCTGACCATTGTTGAATCTCTCGTCTGTCACCTTGTAGAATGTCCTCTCGCCGCCATATTTTTCCGACCACTCAGCATCATCAGAAGCGTATGTGTAAAATGTTATGCTGTCGTTTTCATCGTATGAAACATCGCCATAGCATACTATTCTCTCACCTTCAAGATAATCGTCAAATAACTGCTGTGCAATTGCCGTGTAGTCGTATTCAGCCTGTTCCGATTCATTCTGAACTGTCCTGTCTCCCTCTGTAAAAGTATCAATAACAGTTACACCATCAGATTCATATACATCAAAAACCCTTGGAGCATATGATTCCTGCATAGCCAAAGCTTCTTCGGGTGAAGAGAGAACAGCACTCCAGAAGTCAGCGGCATATATATATCCCTCATTTCCATTATCGCCTAAAACTGCCACAAGGTCGGGCAATTCTTCAAGTGAAGTGGCATCAGGATTACTGCCGTAAGTCTGACCATTTTCATTAACTTCATACTGATTTTCTTCCTCAGAAATTTCTGTTCCCTCAATGTCAGTCATAGGATCAACTCCTCCGCCCTTGCCAAGAAGAAGTACACCTCCGCCAACTCCGCCGATAACAACGACTGCGGCCGCAACAGCACTAAGCACCTTATGCCATAAAGGCTTGCGGTAGCGCTCAACTCCCGATACCTCTGTGCCATTGTTTTTGTTATTTTTTATGTCTGAATTATATTTCTCTTTACTCATAGCATATAACCTCTCTTTTTCGTCAGCATCAAGGAGAGGATATTCCGTTGTTATTCTTTCAATTGTTGTTTCATCTGAATTGTCAAATGCATTGCGGATATTCATTAAAATCCCTCCTCGTTAATTCCTGCATCACAAAGTAAAACTTTAAGTTTTTTCTTTGCTCGGCTAAGTCTTTTCTGTACTGTCCAATCATTCATGTCTATGATTTTTGCTATTTCCCGTGATGTCTTGCCATAAAAGAAGTGATAGACTACAATCTGTGAATCGGGTTTTCCAAGTTTCTCGATGCAGTCAAGAAGAATTCTCCTTATTTCTGCTTTTTCAGCTTCAACTTCAACGAGTTCACCAGAAATCAAAGGTTTAAAGTTCTCGTCATCCATTGATACAATTATGTCATTATTTCTTGTCAGTCTGCGGAAATAATCCACTGCCGTCCGCTTGGCAATTGTCCCGATAATGCCTTTAAGGTCGCCGTTCTCACCGCTATTTCCGTCAAGATAACGAAACACATCAGCAAAAATATCACTGAAACATTCCTCTATATCCTCTTTTGTACCACAGCTTTTCAGTTTGTTGGCACAGATAGCATAGACATAGCCCGAATATTCGTCAAATATTCTTCGATGTGCCGCTTCGGCGGACTTCTGCATTAATGTCTTTACCTCGCTGTCAGTCAAGCCTTTCACTCCTTTGAACATGTTCATATACTACACTCGTTTATTATATCTCTTTTCGGACATATTTTGTGACATTTTTTTCATTTAATTATTTCTGTATATGCAAAAAAGCACCCCTCAACAGGAGTGCTTCATTTAGTGCCGGCATTGAAATAGTTTCCCAGGCCGTCGCCAGCCAAGTATCATCTTCGTAACAGAGCTTAACTTCCGTGTTCGGAAAGGGAACGGGTGTGACCTCTGTGCCATAAACACCGACTCTTAAAAACTGAATAAGAAT